>VBCS01000226.1 GCA_005888955.1 Betaproteobacteria bacterium | reverse complement strand
TTCTATATGCCGGCGCAGCAGGCGAGTATCAACGAGCTCGTATCGCGAGCAGAGTTGCCGCGCGCCGTCGCTTTGAGCGCCGTGGCGTTCAACGTCGCGCGCGCGCTCGGTCCCGCGCTCGCCGGCGCCATTGCCGCGTGGCTCGGTTCGGGCAGCGCGTTTTTGGCAAGCGCGCTTTTCTTCATCTTGATGATCGTTGCCGTCCGCGGATGGAAACACCGCGAGTCGGCCCTTCCCGGTCTGCCGGAGACGCTGCTTTCGGGCGTACAGAGTGGGCTGCGGTTCGCCCGTCACTCGGCGCCGATGCGGTCGCTGATCATCCGCAATCTGAGCTTCTGCGTGTGCGCAAGCGCGTTGTGGGCGCTTCTGCCGGTCATTGCGCGCGACCAGCTCGGACTCGGCGCGGGCGGCTACGGGTTGCTTTCGGCCGGATTCGGGATCGGCGCGGTGGTGGGGGCGCTGGCGATTCCGGGCCAGCTGCAGCGCAGATCGCTGAACGCCATCGTGACGTCGGGCGTCATTCTGTGGATCTTCGCCGCGTTACTCATTGCGGCTAGTCGCTATACCGCGATCGCGCTGGTCGGAACCTGCGGTGCCGGCGTCGCCTGGGTGAGCGTGCTCGCCAGTCTTTCAGCCGGTACCCAGAGCACCGCACCGGCCTGGGTGCGCGCACGCTCCGTCTCGATGAACCTCATCGCGACGCAAGCGAGTCTCGCGCTGGGGAGTGCGCTCTGGGGGGCGTTGGCAGCGGCGACGGGAACCCGGATCGCACTCGCGGCCTCGGCCGGCTTCATGGCCGTGCTGTATGCGCTCAACCGCCGCGTTCGCGTCGAGATGGGGACCGAGGCCGATGTGACGCCCCGGCCGCAGCTACCGGACCTCGCGATCGCCGTCGAGCCGTTGCCCGACGACGGTCCGGTCCTGATCCAGCTCGAATACCGGATCGATCCCGAGCATCGCGAAGCATTCTTGCGCGATATTCAGGCGGTCGAGCCGATGCGGCGCCGCAATGGGGCTGCAAGCTGGCGCGTTTATCGCGACCTGGGTGAAGAGGGGCGCTTCGTCGAGCGCTTCGTCATTGCGTCGTGGGCGGAATATGTACGTCTGCGGACGCGCATGACCATGGCCGACCGCCGGCACGAGGAACGCGTCCAGCAGTTTCAGCGGTCCGGCGTGCCGATTCGCACCTCGCGTCTGATAGGCGTCCGGCGGTAACGGTGGAATCATCGCCGGTTTTTCGAACGCGAGGCTGAGGCAGAGCCTTGGACCGGCGATCGGATCAATCGCGGTCGAAGCGCTGTTTGTGTGAAAACGACAGCAGCGACGACAGGGATTTCAGAAAAAGTGCCATCTGGCGGCGTCGAAGTCAGCGACGCGCAGCATGCACGCTGGTGCCGTAGCCGAGCTGCGCGTACCAATCACCGCGTCCCTGCGGAGTCAGGTCCAGGACATTATAGACGGGGCATAGAAGGTCGAGGCCACGCTCCTTGATATCGTCGGCCATCGACGGGTGGGCCGTGTAGAAGTGGCACAGCGTGCCGTCGCCTTCTCGCGTGAAAACCGAGACCGTTGAGTCCTGGTTTCCCTCGCGGTCTTCGCTGCCCATGTCGTACTTGAATGTGTTAGCGCCACAGCTCAGGAGTCTCAGCCTGTCCCAACCTCGACTGCGTGCATGTGCGCGCAAAGCGGCCGGATCGGCGGCGGCAACGATCGCAACGTCGACGTTCTGGGCCAGGTGATGTGCGACACCGTTCCATCCGTCGATGATGAGCGTGCACATCGGGCACGGCTTGGTTTGCTTCTTTCCATACATGAAATGGTAGATCACCACCGACCGATCTGGTCCGGTGAACAGCTCGCTCAAGCGAACCGGTCTTGTCGGGATATCGCCGGCGTCGAGGTTCGCCGGTCCCTCCTCGAACACGTAATCCTGAACGATCCCGCCTTTGGGAAGCTGCCGGCGTAGCTCCGCTACGCGCTCGCGCTGACGCATTGACGCAATTTCCGCCAAGCGAAGCTCGTCGCGTTTGGCGAGGTATTCGGTGGATTCATTCAATAGATTGGTTTGTCTGCGGATGTTTTTGCTCACTTCGGGTGTCATATATTCGTCCTTCCGAGCATCAATCTTCTTCGGCCTCGCAGTGATCGTAGTAAAGGGTAGGCCTTTTACGCGGACAATTCCCTGGTAGGGCGCACCTCGACGCTCCCCACGCGCGCTGGCGGAATCTTCGCGGCCAACTGGATCGCTTCGTTCAAGTCCTTGGCGTCGATCAGGTAAAACCCGGCGAGCTGCTCCTTCGTCTCGGCAAAGGGACCGTCGCTCACCGACACTTTGCCGTTGCGCACCCGCACGGTGGTTGCCGTATGAACGGATTGCAGGGCCTCCGCCGCGATGTGATGCCCATTCTTCCGAAGCTCCTCCCCGCAGGCTTTGCAATCGCTGTCTGGAACATCGCCGAGCTTCTTTTCTTCGAGGTATACGAGGCATAAGTACTTCATGGCTCACTCCTGAGGATCGTGGAACGGTGTTGATGCCGAATCGAGCGTTGCGCCAAGCCCGTAGAGGAGGCCGACCCAGCGAGCCTCCGCGTGGTCCGCGTGCGGGCGCGGCACGTTCTCATGGATCAACGTCAGCTTGCAGCCCTTCGTGAGCGCTGCGATCTCGACCGCTACGCGGGTGTTGACGTACGCGTATTTCGCCGCAGACAGGGTGAAGACCAGGCGCCGCGGCGGAACGATCTCGATATATTCGCCGACGTACTCCGTCAGGTCGTCTCCGTCTCGCCGATCCACGAAGCAGAATGAGCCGTTCACGTGTGCATCGATTTCGACGCGGGCCAGCGGACGAGACGCCGTCGCGAACAACCATAGGCGGGCGACCGCGGGATTGAGCCAGGCGTCGAAAACGCGCCCCGCCGGCACGCTGTACCTGCGTGTGACACATAACGCCGTAACCCGTTGCGTCTTCGAACGCGAATTTTCTGTCTTCCCAGGACTTGCCGAGGCAGCCAGACCGTCGCCATAGCGCGCCTCGGGCACGCAAGTCCATGGATCAGGCGAGCCCCATCCGCTTGTCACATCGACTTCCAGTGTCATCGGCATTCGTTCACCTATGTTCGGTCGAATTCGATATTGGGGCGAGTGCAGCAAACGCTTGCGACGGCCGGAGATAACACGATCGCGGCAGGGAAATAGCTTGTCGGAGGATCCGCGCAAGCGCAAGCCTGCCGGCAAGCACGGTCCGCGACATCATGCTTCGGATATCGAGCCCGCTGCGGCGGTACAGGAAGAGCAGAAGCGCCAGCACGGTTCCGCCCGGCAACAGGATTTCCAGCATCAAACGGCTCGTGACGATGGGCATTCCCGGCTCCGGCATTTTCGGACGGCCCCGAACCCACGGGGCCTTCATCAGCTAATCGAACGGGGAAGTGCGAAATCGACACACCTGCTCGCTGTACTGTGCGCCGCGGGCAGCCCTGGTTAACGTGGGCTGTCTTGCGCGACCAATCCGAGCGCGCGGAGCGTCTGCGCATCCTCCGCGATCGGTCGTACCTCGACGCACCCGATCTTCGCCCCCGGGATCCTCGCGGCCACCCGGATCGCTTCCTGAAGATCCTTGGCCTCGATGACGTAATAGCCGCCAAGCTGCTCCTTGGTTTCCGCGTACGGGCCGTCGGTGATCGAAACCTTGCCTTGCCGCACCCGGACCGTGGTCGCGGCATTGGGGGGCAGGAGCCGGTTGACCCCGATGAAGTGGCCGCTCTTACTTATCGCTTCGGTGAACTCGCGGTACTCCTCGTAGTGCCTCTCCGCGTCGGGCTCCGGCATATGCTCCATCATTTTTTCGGCGCAGATCAGGCACAGGAACTTCATCGGCGCTCCTTGATGACAAGTCGGTTGCGTCGGTGGGATTGCAGCTCGACCCCCGCTCGCGTAGGTCGAGCAGACCGGGCACAGGCTGTTTACATCGGATAGTCGAACGGGGACGGCCGAAATCGACAACCTGCCCGGCGGGCGCGACGCACCTGCCTTTAGTCCCGAGATAGGAGACCCGCGCCTCTGCCGCCTTCCCCAATCGCCGGCACAGGTCCGCCCGCGCCGCGTGCGCCAGGTGGTAGTCCTGGAGATCGCCGCGGGCGAGGATGGCGTCGATGAGCATGAGCCCGGCCGCAGGGCCGTCGCGCATCGCCACCGCCACCGCGCGGTTCAGCTCGACTACAGGAGACGGATCGGCGCGCAGCAGGACGTCGTAGAGTCCGACGATCTCGCTCCAGTCCGTGGCATCGGTGGTGAGCGCGTCGGCGTGTACCGCCGCGATTGCGGCTTGAAGGGCATACGAGCCGAAGCGCCGCGAGGCAAGCGCCTTTTCCACCAGCGCCGACCCTTCCGCGATCTGCGCCCGATTCCAGAGCGAGCGGTCCTGGTCACCGAGCAGGACCAGCTCGCCCGCGGGCGAGGTGCGCGCCGCGCGCCGCGATTCCTGCAGCAGCATCAGCGCCAGCAATCCGATCGCCTCGGGCTCCGGCAGCAATTCGACGAGCAGCCGTCCGAGACGTATCGCCTCGCCGGAGAGACCAACCCGCGTCAACGACGGGCCGGACGAAGCGGAGTAGCCCTCGTTGAACACGAGGTAGACCACGCGCAGCACGCTGTCCAGCCGCTCCGTCAGCTCGTCCGGCGCCGGCACCTGATAGGGGATGCGGGCGTCGCGGATCTTTGCCTTGGCGCGCACAATGCGCTGCGCGAGCGTGGGCGCGGCGCTCAGGAAGGCCTGCGCGATCTCTTCGGTCGTGAGTCCGCAGACTTCGCGCAGCGTGAGCGCGACCTGCGCATCCGGCGACAGGGCGGGATGGCAGCAGGTAAAGACAAGCCGCAGCCGATCGTCTTCGATGTTTTCGTTGTCGCCGGGCAGAGGTGCATCATCGACGATGGCTTCGACTTGCTCGGCGACATCTTCGATGGCGTCGAACCGCGCGCGCCTGCGTACGCCGTCGATCGCCTTGAAGCGACCCGCTGACACGAGCCAGGCCCGCGGGTTCGCGGGCACGCCATCGCGCGGCCACTGCTCGAGCGCCGCCCGGAAGGCATCGTGGAGCGCCTCCTCGGCGAGGTCGAAATCGCCCAGCAGCCGGACCAGCGTGGCGAAGACGCGGCGCGATTCGCCGCGATAGATGGCGTCGGTCGTCTCGCGCACGCGCTCGGCCGCATCCGCGTTCATCGGTGACTTGTCTCCGTAAGCTTTCTCTTCAATAAGGAAATCGCCCAGGCAATGGATATCAGCGCCTTCATGGTCAAGACCCATGTACAGAGCATTTTCAAGAAGTGCGGCCTGCGTCGGAGAACGAGCTGCCGGCCCAGAGGATGGCCGCGTAGGCAATGCTTTACTGGCTCGCCGGGTCTGGTCGGGTTCGTTCGTATCGAGCTGGTGCTAGCTGTAGCGACCAGGGAATCCCCGCGCCAAACCGAGCTTACTCACAGCAAATTCGGCCGAGACGCAGCTAACGGAGCACGCTCCGATCAGCTCGCGCTGGGATTGCCGAGCTGTCGGTCAACTTCAGCCTCGGCCTGCATCCAGTCTTCGAGCTCGAAACCTTCGACATATCCGCGGCGTGCATATAGCCGATACGCCGCCTCGCTGATCATGCGATGCCGCGCTTGCGGATCGATCTTGCCTTGCGCATTTTCCGCGACCGGCGGCTCTGGTTGTTCGGGCGCTTGAGTCCCCGAGTCCGGGGTCAGCGCGCCGCGCAGACCGGGCGGCAATAATTCCGCCGGCGATGCTGGACGCGTTACGGGAGCTTGGCGTGCCATCCTCCTCCTCCTCGGGCCCGCTCATGGCCGCGGGCGTGGTCGCCGCAGGGCGGCGCTGCATCGAAAGGGAATCTGCTGCAGCACGCACGCGGCCGTGTCCATCACGGTGCGTCAAGCGCCACGGCGTTTCCCCGCGCGGGTACGAGCTGCCTTGCGTGCGGCGGCTGAGCGCTCGACCGGTCCCTTGGTTCGTACAGCCTTCTGCGCTGCGGCAGAAAGATCGGCGGCGCCGCGGCGGCGGGCGGCGGAACGCGCCTGCTGGGCCAGCGCCGGTTTCGACGCAGCCGCGGTACCTTCGCGCTTCAGCGCGCCGACGATTGCCCGCGAGCGCGTTCTCGACACGCCCGTTTCGCCATGCTGACCCTTTTCGTAAGCGCGCTCGGCGCTGCGCCGGGTCTTTTCCGATACTGTTCCCTTTTCCGGCGGCGGGAGATCGACGCCGGCGCGGCGCGCCTTCGACAGTCCGATCGCAATGGCCTGCTTGGTCGAGCGGGCGCCGTGCTTGCCCTCCCGGATGTGTTCCATTTCCTCGCGCACAAATTCACCCGCCTGCGTGCTGGGTGCCTTGCCCTCGCGCTTGTCTTCCCGAGCGCGCTCTATCGTCTTCCGTTCAGGCATGGTTGCCTCCTCGCGTCGAATGACCGTCGTGTAGTAAGCAAACAACGTGCCCTGACAGCTTTCTTTATCCTGCTAGCTTGCTCGCTCTTGGAAACCGATCGCGCCGGCATTGCTTTCGCCGCACCGCGGGCCTTGCATCGGCACCAGGTACCAGGGCGTGGTAAGAATTACATGGCGCATCAGCGGCGAGCTGCCGATTGCGCGTCCGTTCCCGTAGGCACAGATTATCCATCGCCTTTTCGCGTATCGTGAAGGCGCATGGCTGCGTTCACCCCACCCGGGCCTGAAGAACAAGCGAGCGCCATCGGTCCCACAATGCAGCTGTCGGCCACATTGCGCCGGGGTTTGGAGCCGCATGGAGACTTCGCTGCGCTGCCGGTACCGGGCCCCAATGACTGGCTCGCAAACCATCCGGAGCCGGGCCAAGGCTTTGCGGACTTCGTTCGTTCGGTGCCGCATCGGCCGGATGCCAGGCGGCGCAAGCTCTACCTGCAGCCACTGGGCTCATTCATCCCGGGAAGCAGCCCGCCGCTGGAACGACTGCAGATGTTCGCCGCTGCCTTTTTCACTCTCGAGGTGACCGTTCTTCCAGCGCTCGACATTGCAGCGAGCGGCGTCACCGCGCGCCATAACTCGTATACACACCAGCGGCAGCTTCTCACGACCGATATTCTGGCGCTTCTGCGCGGGCGCCTGCACATGGATGCATATGCGCTGCTGGGCATCACCATGGAGGATCTCTATCCGGATCCATCGTGGAACTTTGTCTTCGGCCAGGCTTCGCTGCGCGGGCGCGTGGGCATCTACAGCTTTGCCCGCTACGATCCGCGTTTCTGCAACGAAGGGGCGAAGGATTCCGGGCAACTGCTGTTGCGAAGAAGCTGCAAGGTGCTGGCGCACGAGATGACGCACATGTTCGGCATTCAGCATTGCATCTATTTCCATTGCCTCATGAACGGCTCGAATCACCTGGCCGAAAGCGATGCGCGCCCGACGCATCTGTGTCCGGTGGATCTGCGCAAGCTGCAGGAGAGCATCGGGTTCGATGTCGTAGCGCGCTATAGGCGGCTGCTGGATTTCTATCTGAATGCAGGATTCCGCGAGGAGGCTGTATGGCTGACCAGGCGGATCGCGTTCATCGCGCGGTTATCGATATAATCGCAATGCGCGGATGCGAACGATCAAGCTCTTACTTTGCGGCGACGTGATGACAGGACGCGTGGAATCGACCAGATCCGACCAAGGCCGTCGTTTCGACACGTCGTTCGAGCTGAAGCCGGACAGCCGGTTCTTGCTCGGGCCCATGATCACCTAGCGCCTGACCCCACAACCGTCACGACATGCGCCACGTTCAACCGGCTGCTAAAGAGCGCCCGCTGAAGCCCAAGATCGCGAACTTCGATTCTGCGACGGCGATGGTGCGCGCGCTGGCGAGCCATTGCCGGGACGAGGATTTCATCGCGCTGGGCTCGTTCCCGCGATGGGCGATCCCGTTTATGAGCGGCGTCGGCGGGTTGGTGAACCACATGCCGGGCATCGTGCGCAATGCGGTCTACACGGTAAGCGGCTGGACCGAAGCCGTCGCGCCACGGCAGATTGTCGGAGCGCGTACTGATCCCGCGGGCGTCGCACGCTGGCTATGCGAGCATTATCCGAAGAAGCGCTATCCCGCGATGATGATCGGCTCGTCCAACGGGGCGCTCATGCATCTGTGTGCCGCGTGTGGGATCCCATGGCTGCCACAGACTTATCTCATGCCGGTCGCTCACCGTCGGCTGGATCCGAACGACGTTGCAACGGAGCTTGCTCGCATGCGCCCGCTGGCGCTGCGTTTCCTCGGCGAGCACCAGGACGTGCAACTGCATCACATGCACGATCCGAGTCAGGACCGGCTTATGGTCCAGCTCATGTCCTATTTTCGGCTCAAGTACCTGCGCCTTCCCGACGCTTACGAGACATTCATGCAGCAGTGCCTCGAGCCCGGGGCGACGATCTGCATCGTCGACTGCGCACTGCCGTGGCCGACCACTCAGCTCGCCGATCGCTATGTGTTCCAGATGGGGGCGCTCGGCGGACCGACGGCGGACGAATACCTGCACGGCGGCCCGCGGGTGACTGCCTTTCTCGAGCAGACGCACGCCAGTGTTCGACGCTGGACAGCGCCGGAACCCGATGCGCTGCGACCGGAAGCCGAATGGGGGTTCGAGAAGACGCTCGACAGCGCGATTGAGGCCTTTGCGCAACGCAACGGCTATCGCGTCGAAAGATTGTCATTTTCCCATCCGGAGGAATTGAGCCCGTTGATCGCCGACCTTCACGCGAAATGGTATGGCGAGCATGGAATCGAAGCGAAGCGCTTGCTGGTCGAATCGTTCATTCTCATGGACCCGCACCGCGCGTTGCGGGCCGGCCTGGTGCCGTTCTGGATGTTCTTCAACATGCTGCCTTCGCATGCGTCCCTCACGCGATATCTCGACGGACGCCCGCCCTTTGACGAGATCGCCATGATGCTGTTCTCGCACGGGGTCCGCTCCATCGGACTTGCGGCAATCGAGGACTGGGACCAGTGCCTTGCGAAAGCGCGCAAGCAGGGTTACTACGTCGGGGTCGATAGGCGTGCGTATCCCCAGGACTTCGCCACGTTCGTGAATTACAGCCGCGATCTCGAGCGCCGCTTCGGCAACGTCAATCGCGTGCTGCCGCCGATGCCTTACGCAACGGCCCGGGATTTCATACGCTCGCACAGCGCGGGCACCCGCCTGTCGTGGACGGCCTAGATCCGCGGCCAGCGCGCTGGCACGCGCGAAAGCACCAATCGCGCGTTGATCGCTATCGCTGCACCGACACGCCATGCACATAAAACGCGTCTTTTCGTATCGGTTTCGTCGCCTGCGCCGGGCGGCGCTCTGCGGCGTAGTGCGCCGCTATCCCGCACTGAAAGGGCTGCTCTCGGCGGCGACGCCACTCGTAGTGCAGAAATTCAGCTGTGGCGATCAACAGGCTTCCGAGCTAATGGTGTTCCTGCCGGGCATTAGCGACGTGGTGGAGGATTTCGAGCGCAATCGCTTCATGGAAGCGGTGTGCGCAAGCCGGAAACCGGCCGATATGCTCGTGGCCGACTTGCATGCGGGTTATTACTTTCAGGTGAGCGTGCTCGACCGACTGCACAAGGACGTGATCGAGCCTGCCCGAGCCTGCGGCTACGAGGCGGTCTGGCTGGTCGGGATCTCGCTGGGAGGATTTGGCGCCCTGCTCTACGCGATGCAAAACACCAGCGACATCGACGGTCTGATGCTTCTCGCGCCCTACCTGGGCGAGGACGATCTCATTGCGGAAATTGCCGCAGCCGGAGGGTTGAGCGCGTGGGACCCGGGCGCGATTACAACCACTGATTATCCTCGCCGCATATGGTGGTGGCTGAAGGGCGCCTATGCGCTGCCACAGGAACAGCCGGCGCCGCAGATGTATCTCGGCTACGGCAACCGGGACTGGATCGTCCGCGCCAATACGTTGCTGGCAAACAACTTGCCCCGAAACCGAGTCTTTACCGTTGCCGGTGGACACGACTGGAAGGCGTGGCGGACACTGTGGCGCGCGATGCTGACGCACCGCGAGGCAGAGATGCATCTCCCGTCGAACCCATGAACGCTCGCGCCCTCGGCTCCCGGAAAACAGCCGCAGCAGCGCACGCGGCGCTGTCCAAGCGCGTCGATCTCAACCGCTTCGAGGACGCACGGATCGACGTCGAAGGTCTTTCAGTGTTTTACAAGCGCACGCGAGCGTCGGCCCCAAGCGCCAGGCCAATCGTGCTCGTCCATGGCCTCGGGCTGTCGTGTCGTTACATGCTGCCCACGGCCCAGGCGTTGATGGACGAGTATGCGGTATTCATTCCCGACCTTCCCGGCTTCGGCGACAGCACGAAGCCGGACAAGGTGTTTACCATCGATGAGCTCGCTGATAGCCTCGCCGCCTGGCTGGAACGGATACGACTGCAGCGCGTCGTGCTGCTGGGCAATTCGCTGGCCTGTCAGATCATCGCCGCCGCTCTGCAACGGCATCCCACGATCGCTACAGTGGCGATCTTGCAAGGCCCGACGACTCCGCCGCGAGAGCGCAGCGTTCTGTGGCAACTCGTTCGCTGGCGGCAGAACCTCGGCTACGATCCTCCGGACATGATGGCGATCTCGCGTGACGATTACGTGAAGTGCGGCCGCTGGCGCGTATGGAAGACCTTTTATTACGGCTTGCGAGACCCTATGGAGAAGCGACTGGCGCATATCCGTCAGCCTACACTGGTGGTGCGTGGCGAGCTCGATCCGATCTGCAGCCGCGAATGGGCTTGCGATATCGCGAGACGCCTTCCCGCCGGACGCTTCGCGGAGATTCCCGGCGTGGCGCACACCTTGGTATTCACGGCGCCCACGCAGCTCGCGAACGTCACGAAGCAATTCCTCCATGATGTTTCGAGCGAGGCGCTGGTTCCGTCTGAAACGTGCCGCGGGAACACCTGATCCGTTTGCCGCCCGGACCGACCTTCATTTCATTCCGAAAATGGAGACCTGTCTTCTTCAGCGTCTGGATTCGAACTTGAAGATCTGAGCGTCAGCGTTGGCCAGTAGCCGCCTGGTCGCGGGTGACGAGGCGTATGTTCAGAACTTCCGGCAATCTCCCGCCATCCCCGTGGGGCTGCCCAACGGCATGAATGGAAAGCAGCTTGCCGACGAGGCGCAGCGGCGCCGGCCGTGCAAGGATGTGAGCCCACCGGCTCAACTCGTGCTCGATATCGTTTTGATCCTTCACATCGGCCATGTCGAGGCCGATTTGTGGGAACTCGTCGCTTTTGGTCGGCGTAAAACGTCGGGAATTCTCCGCTGATTATGTAACCTCCCTGCTTGCTGCTGCTTGATCGAAGGGCAATGTTCGCGATCGGGAAATCGTTTCAACTGCCGGGCAGGTTTTGGATCTCTTCGAAGAAATAGTCTTGCCACGAATTCGGCTTGTTCTTTAGCGCCTCGATCCGGTACATGAAATCCGCGAACTTCATCGTACCGACCGGCGTCATGGTGAATTGCACCAGTGGGTCGTCGAGGATAGCCACGATGTCTGCGACTGCTTCCTTGCTGTTCGTCATCTGGAGGTAGGTTCTGGCGACACCGTTCTTGTCGCGATTGATAATGGCGATGGCCTCCTTGATCGCGGCGAGGAACGCCTGGAAGGTCTTGGGATTCGCGTCATGAAACGTGCTGGTCGCATAGACCATCGTGAAAGTGTGCGGGCCGCCCATGATGTCGTTGGACGATACGAGCGTGTGGATCCCCGGCACCTTGAGCTCGGCGTACTGAAAAGGCGGCAGACTGAAGTTGGTGTTGACCTCACCCGCGCCCGAGCGCAACGCTGCGCTCGCATCCGGAGAGTTCATGCCGACAGTGAGCGCATCGAAGCGGGCGAATTCGGCGTCTCCGAATGCCTTGGCGGCGGCCATCTGCAGGAGGCGGGCCTGGATGGAGACTTTAACCGCGCCCACAGCGATCTTGTCCCTTTCGGTCAAATCCTTCACTGTCTTCAGATTGGGATTGCGGGTGTTGAGCAGCAGAGGCATGGTCGCTTCGGCACACACGCCTTTCACCCGGATCCCTGAGCGTGTCTTGTCCCACAGGGTGAGCATCGGCGGCGGACCGCCGACGCCAAAGGAGAGCGCGCCGGAGATCAACGAATCGTTCATGACGCTGCCGCCGCCGATCGTCGAATACGTGACCCTGATGTCTCCCAGGCCCGCGGCCAGCGCATGCTTCTCCAGCAACTTGTCGTGCTCCATGATCATGATCGGCAGATGCGGAATTGCAAAGCCGCGGGCAATCTGCACCTCCTTCACTTCGGCCGATGCCGCCACCGGCAGCCCGAACGCCGCGACGACACACAGCACGGCCGCCGCGCGTTGCAAGCGGTGGCGGGCTCCTTCGATCAATAGGCGCATCGGTGCTCTCCTTGGGCAGAAAATCGATTGCGCAACGAGCGTCTGCGGCTTGCGCCTTTCACGCGCGTGATCAAATCCGCGTTCCGGTCGCAGGGTCGAACAGATGCATGCGCCTGAGGTCGGGGCGCAACCGTACGCGGTCACCGGTACCCCGCGCTGCTTCGGGCGGGACCCTGGCGACCATCTCCAGCCCCGAGATCTCGAAGAAGACGAGCGTATCGGCCCCCAAGGGCTCGATCACCGATACCGCGACTTCGACCGTGGTGGCGTCAGCGTCGGCGTCGCTCCAGGCCAGGTGCTCCGGCCGCAACCCGAAAATTACGTCTCGTCCGACCCAATCCCGATAGGCCGCCCAGTGCTCGGGAGGGACGAAGAACGACGCCTCGCTGCCGAGGGCGACCACGAGGGTTCCGTTCCGGTGTTCGAGCCGAGCCGCAACGAGGTTCATGGTCGGCGAGCCGATGAATCCCGCGACGAAGATGGATGCGGGCTGGTTGTAGATCAGGTCGGGGGTGCCGATCTGCTCGACGCGGCCGTCGCGCATCACGACCACCCGGTCGGCGAGCGTCATCGCTTCGACCTGGTCGTGTGTGACGTAGATCATCGTCGTCGCGACCCGCTTGTGCAGCTTCTTCATCTCGGTGCGCATCTGCACCCGCAGTTTCGCATCGAGATTGGACAGCGGCTCGTCGAACAGGAATACCTTGGGATCGCGGACGATCGCGCGTCCCATGGCGACCCGCTGGCGCTGGCCGCCCGACAACTGCCGCGGCCGACGCGAAAGATAGTCGCCGATATTGAGGATCCCGGCCGCATGCTCGACGCGCCGGCGGATCTCGTCCTTCGGTCCTTCGCGATAGAGCAGCCCGAACGCCATGTTCTCGTACACCGTCATGTGCGGATAGAGTGCGTAATCCTGAAAAACCATCGCGATGTCGCGGTCCTTGGGCTGCAGGTCGTTGACGACGCGGCCGTCGATCGCGATCGTGCCGGAGGTCACGTCCTCGAGGCCGGCGATCATTCGCAGCAGGGTCGTCTTCCCGCAACCCGATGGACCGACGAGCACGAGGAACTCATTGTGAAGGATCTCGAGGCTCAGCGGATGCAGGACCTCGACAGCACCGAACGACTTGGTTACTTCGGTGAGCGACACCGACGCCATGAGTTGCTCTCCCGCGCGATGAGCGTCAGGAGATTTCGGCTCGGGAGATGACGCGGCTGCGCGGCTCGTCCATCGCGCGAATGATATCGCTTTCGGGTGCAGGGTCAATGACGACGCGAGGCCGATGCAACCCGACTCAGCAAGAGCAGAACATCGTGTTGACTTACCCTTTGCAAGCGCTATCATTTGACCGCCGAGATCGAGCGTACGCACGGACGGTGCGGTGCCTCCGGGCCAAATCAGGCCAATCCCGCAGGCACAAGCCCGATCGAAAAACGGTCACTTCGGAGGAGAATCCATGAAACGCCGGACGATATTGCAGGCAGCCCTCGCAGGCGCTGCGGCAGTCGCGGTGCCGCATGCGTCACGCGCGCAAACGGCACGAAAGCTGAGCTACCTCACCTGGAACATCGCGGACCAGGAGCAGCTATTCAAGGAGGAATTCGCCGATTTTCGTAGCGCGAACCCCGGCGTCGAGATCGAATGGCTCGACAAGAAGGGCACCGAGCTGCCGGCTTTCTATCAGACCCAACTCGTCGCCGGCACAGCGCCGGACGTGGTCGATCTACAGGGCGCAATATGGGTCGAATACGCGGCGAACGGCGGATTGCTCGACCTCACGCCGTATCTGAAAAAGGAGCCGGAGGTCGCCAAGCTGTTCAATCCAGACTATCTGGCGAGCTGGCAGTATCAGGGGAAGAACTACATGCTTCCCTTCTACATCGCCAAGACGCTTCTCTACTACAACAAGACGCTGTTCAAAGAAGCGGAGCTGTCGGCCCCGCCGTCGACCTTCGATGAGCTGCTGAGCTACGCCCAGAAGATGGCGAAGGGAGAAAAGACGGGCCTTCTCACCTTGAATTTCGATTGGCTCTACTGGCCGTTGTTCAAGATGAACGGCATCGAGCTGCTTACCCCGGACATGAAGAAGGCGGCGTTCAATACGCCCCAGATGGCCGCTGTCCTGGACCGTCTGGCGAAAGCCACGGACAGCGGTGCGATCAACAAGATCTACTGGACCGGACGCTGGGTGGAGCCGAACGGCGCCTTCGCCGGCAACACCGTCGGTATGCTGCACGCCCATTCGTCGTCCTATTTCTTCGTGAAGGGTCAGGGGTCATGGATTAACGAGAGCACGCTGGGTGTGGCGCAGGCGCCGGGTTATTGGGCCACACCAACCAACCATGGCTTCGGCATCTCCAAGAGCACCAAGAACCCCGATCTCGCTTGGGCCTTCCTCAAGCATGTGACGGGAACCAAATGGGCCACCCGGTTCTCGCAGAGCCGGAAGCTTTTGACCGGGAACATCGCCGCGGATCGCGCCGGCCTCGAATACTTGCGCAAGGACGATCCGTTGGGAGCGCAGGTGCTGCAGACGCAGCTCGAGCATACCGACAAGTTCACGGGCAACTGGCCTCTGCCGTTCGACGCGCAGCTCAAGGATGCCTTTTACCCGGAGATCCAGAACGCGGTGCTCGGCCGCAAGAGCGCGAAGGCAGCGCTGACCGACGCGGAACGCGCGGTCAACCGGGTGCTGAGCCGAAACAGCTAGCCTCCACGCGAGGCGGCCTTCCTCGTGGCTGTCGCTTCAGCGGTCGCCTACCGCCCGCCCCGCCTGGCGCGCAAGCGGACGCGTCAGGCGGTGCTGGTCTGGTGCTTCCTGGCGCCCTCGCTCGCCATTTTCCTGCTCTATCGCATCATCCCCTTGCTCTGGAATGTGGTGCTCTCGTTCGCGGACTGGGCTCCGCTGCGTACGATCCGCTGGGCCGGTCTCGATCAATACGAGGAGATGCTTCACGACGACGTGTTCTGGGAGGCGCTCTGGAACACGCTCCTCTTCATCGCCAGCGCGCCGGTGGGGATCGTCATCGCCCTCGGCCTTGCGCTGCTGGTCAGCTCGGAGATCCGCGGACGCGACGTCTATCGCACCATCATCTTCATCTCCTATCCGCTGATGACGGTCGCGGTCGCGATCATCTGGCGGTGGCTCTTCGACGAGCGGGTCGGGCTGATCAACTATGTCGCGCGATCGCTCCATCTCGTCGACCGCCCGATCCAGTTCCTCAATTCCTTCGTCTGGGCGCTGCCATCGGTCATCGTCGCGAATATCTGGCAGATGCTCGGGTTCTACATGATCATCCTGCTGACCGGGCTGCAGAACATTCCGCCCAATCTTTATGAGGCGGCGGCGATCGACGGCGCCAACGCACGCCGCAGGTTCTGGCGCATTACGCTTCCGCTTCTGAAACCGTCGCTGTTCCTGTGCATCGTGATCGGAATGCTCAATTCGTTCACGAGCTTCGATTTGGTCTACGTGATGACCGGCGGCGGTCCAGGGCGCGCGACCGAGCTTCTCGTCACCTATATCTACAAGCTCGGTTTCTCCCAGACGCGATTCGACTACGCCGCGGCGGTGACGATCGTCTTCTTCGCGCTGCTGGTCGCGATCGCCTGGATGGCTAACCGCCTGTCCGGCGGCAACGCGGGCGCGGTGGAGACGGACTGATGCACCGTTATCCGCGCTGGCCGATTCATCTTGTGCTCGTCGGCGTCAGCTTCCTCATGCTCATCCCGTTCTACTGGGTGCTGAAGACCAGCGTCACGGGGGAAAACATCTTCGCTTATCCGCCGAGCATCCTCCCGAAATCGCCGCATCCCTTCTATTACGTCGACGTCTGGTACTACATCCCGTTTGCCCGCTATTTCGCCAACAGCGTCGCCGTCTCGATGATTGCGGTGATTGCCAACGTGGTGTTAAACGCCATGGCGGGTTACGCGCTGACGCGAGACTTCCCAGCCAAGGCGTTCGTCCTGCTGCTGTTTCTCTCCTGCATGATGGTGCCTTTCCAGGCGACCATCATTCCGGCGTACCTAATCACCGGCCGGCTGGGTCTGCTCGATTCGTATTTGGGGCTGGCGCTGCCGCAATTCTCGACGATCGTCTGCATCTTCGTGTTCAAGGCGAGCTTCGACGCCGTGCCGCGATCGCTGATCGACGCGGCGCGCATCGACGGTCTCGCGGAATGGCGCATCGTCTGGAAGGTCATGTTGCCACTCGCCAAGGGAGCGATCGCCACGAACGTGATCCTCGCCTTCATCTGGTCCTGGAACAATTTTCTCTGGCCGCTCATCGTCACCCGCAGCGCCGACATGCAAACCCTGCCGCTCGGATTGGCACGGTTCCTGTCGTACCAGGAGGATACGACCGGCGCGCTCTATGCGTTCTGCATCATGGTGCTGGCGCCCGGCATCCTTCTGTTCCTGTTGGCGCAGAAAGAATTCATCCGCGGCCTCACTTCCGGGGCAACCAAGGGATGAGCGCCGATGAGATCGAGACTCCGCCTTGGCGGCGCCTCCTCATCAATCGGTTCGTGCTGGTACCTGCGGCAATCGCCATGGCCATCGTGCTCTGGAATGTCTACGTGTCGACGCATAATCACGGCGTCGTCGCCGGCCGCGTGGTCGACGCGGCTGGGCAACCCGTTTCCGGCGCGACGGTCGTGCTCTGGGTATTGAATTTCACTACGTATGTCGAGAAAACTAGCGCAACCACCGATTCCACGGGTCGTTTCGTCATCACCGACAACGATTCGCACAACATCAGGCTGGCCGCCGAAAAGCCCGGCGTCGGGCGCTCGCCACGCGTGCCGGTGCGTCTGTATTTCCGCGCTCAGGATATCGAGGTGCGCGAGCCGCTGACGATTTCCGGCGCGAGTTGACCCCGATGCAGAGGTCGTTCGTCCTCGAGAGCGAAGCGGAAGTATCCGTGAGGGCTTGCGCCGCCGATACACCAACCCTTAACGACCTGCCAAATGCCAACCGTTCTGATAACCGGCTGTGATACAGGACTGGGCGTCGAGTTCGCGCGCCAGTATGCCGCAGAGGGCTATCGAGTTTTCGCAACGTGTCTCGACCCCGATACGTCAGACGCCACGCGCGCGATCAAGGGTGACGTGCGCGTGCTCAAGCTCGACGTCTCCGATCTTTCGGCGATCGATGCGCTGGCCGGCGAGCTCAGAAACGAGCCCATCGACATTCTCGTCAGCAATGCGGGACTCGGGAAGCATCATCCGCCTTTCGGCCAGACCGACTTTGCATACTGGCATCGCATCATGGACGTCAATCTCATCGGTCCTATGAAGCTCGCCGAAACCTTCGTCGAGCATGTCGCTACGAGCGAGATGAAGGTCATGGCGTTCGTCTCCAGCCGCATGGGCAGCATCACCCTCAATATGACGGGAGGATCGTATGCCTATCGATCGAGCAAGGCGGCGCTGAATGCCGTTGTGAAGGGACTCGCGATCGATCTCCAGCCGCGACACATCATCGTGCTTGCGCTGCATCCGGGGTGGGCCAAGACCGAAACCGGGGCGCACGTCGACGTCGACCGCAGCGTGTCCGGCATGCGCGCTGTCATTCAGCGGTGCAGCCGACACGAGACCGGCTGCTTTTTCGCTTTCAACGACACGATGCTGCCTTGGTGAGCTCGCGCCGCTAGCCCGGCAGAACGCCGTCCACCGTTTCGGGCGAAGCCGGAGAGCGGAACAGGAGCAGCGTCGTCTCGCCATCCGCGACTTCGATGCGGAGCCCTTTATGCGCTCCTTCTTCGGTCTCCTCGAGCGCGAGGC
>VBCS01000223.1 GCA_005888955.1 Betaproteobacteria bacterium | reverse complement strand
GATTGAAGGCGACCGACGTGCCGGTCGTCGCGTTTTCGGTCGGAGAAGAGGAGCTGCGCGGGGTCGACACCAAGCCTTTGGTCGGGCATCTCGCCGCGTGGAATTACTTCATGTCACTCAAGAACCCGGCCAACGACGAGTTCAAGAATAAATGGGCCGCGTATACCAAGAAGATGAAGCTGCCCAACGCCGACAGGCCGCTCACCAACGACCCGATGGAAGCAGCCTATGTCGGCATCAACATGTGGAAACAGGCGGTCGAGAAAGCCAAATCGACCGACGTCGACAAGGTGATCGCGGCGATGGCCGGACAGACGTTCAAGGCGCCGGACGGATTCACGATCAAGATGGACGAGAAGAACCACCATCTGCACAAGCCCGTCTTCATCGGCGAGGTACAGGCAAATGGCCAGTTCAATGTCGTCTGGAAGACCGCGGGACCGATCAAGGCGACGCCGTGGAGCCCGTATATTCCCGAGGACAAGGGCAAGAAGGACGAGCCGGAGAAAAAGTGACGCGGCTGTCCAAGAGCCAGACGCGAAGCGTCGCAGCGATTGGCAACAGCCACTGAGTTCCCGCTTTCGCGGGAACGACGACTGGGCCCGATCCAGTGGAGCTTTTTGATGAGGCACAGCGGCGGCGGCGGCCCGTGATCACTCGCTGCCGTCCGCTGTGTCGTTTCATTTTCCTTCCGGCAGGAGAGGGGCCACGATGAATCGCTTGGTCGCGGCGTTGGCGCGCGGGTGTCTGCCGGGCATCGTCGCGCTGCTGGCTTCCTCAGCAATGGCGGCGATCGCGCCGCAGACGATCCGTGATCTCGCGTTCGGCGAGGGCGACGACAAGATCAGGGCCATCGGCGCACTGTCCGCCAGCGGCGATCCTCAGGCGTTGCCGCTGCTGCAGGCGCTGCTCGACGGCGAGATGCAGACCGCCGGCGAGGAACAGGTGCTGCTGGTCCAGGGAGATAAGGCGACGGATCTGCTGACCGGCAGGACGGTGAGCCCTCTACCCGCGAACAGGGACGATGTCGTCGTCAACAACCGCGTACGCAGGAGCCTCGGCACAGCGATCGCCGCAGCCAAGCTCTTCGCCCCGGACCGTTCCGCTCGCCTAGCCGCTGCCAGGGAGCTGCAGAACACCGCCGACGAGAACATGTTGCCGGCGATTACGACCGCGCTCGCGAAGGAAAGCGACGCGGAGATCAAGGAGCTCCTGTCTCAAACGCGGGCTTCGATCCAGCTCGCCAGCACGGACCGCGCGACGCGCATCGCCGCCATTCGCACGCTCGCTGAAAGCAGCAATCCGAGCACCAAGACGCTGCTGCTCGGCGTTCTCGAGCAGAAAAGCGGTAGTTACGTCGAGGCCGATGCGGAAGTGCGCAGTGAAGCTGGCAAATCGCTGCGCGCCGTCGAGAGCAAGCTTGCGACCGGTGAAATGATCGGCCGCATTTTCAGCGGCGCAAGCCTCGGCAGCATTCTGCTGCTGGCGGCATTGGGGCTCGCGATCACCTACGGCTTGATGGGCGTGATCAACCTGGCGCACGGCGAGTTGATCATGGTCGGCGCGTACGCGACCTACGTCGTACAAAATCTGTTTCGCCGCTACGCTCCCGGCGCTTTCGATGCGTACCTCATCTGCGCCATACCGATGGCGTTCGCTGTGGCGGGCCTGGTCGGCATGGCGCTCGAGCGTTGCGTGATCCGCTTCCTCTACGGCCGGCCGCTGGAAACACTGCTGGCGACCTGGGGCATCAGCCTGATTCTGATGCAGACGGTGCGCACGGTCTTCGGCGCGCAGAACGTGCAAGTCGAGAATCCGTCGTGGATGTCCGGCGGCTTCGTCGCGATGACCGGCATCGTGCTGCCGTGGAGCCGCATCGCGATCATCGGCTTCGCCGCGCTGGTGCTGCTGCTCATCTGGTTGCTCCTGACCCGGACACGATTGGGACTGTTCGTGCGCGCGGTGACCCAGAACCGCGCGATGGCGAGCTGCACGGGCGTGCCGACCCGGCGGGTCGACACGCTCGCCTTCGGTCTCGGGGCAGGGGTCGCGGGCCTGGCTGGCTGTGCTCTGTCGCAGATCGGCAACGTGGGGCCCGATCTCGGCCAAAGCTATATCGTCGATTCGTTCATGGTCGTCGTGCTGGGCGGCGTTGGCCAGCTCGCGGGCACCATATACGCCGCGCTCGGCCTGGGCATCGTCAACAAACTCCTCGAGGCCTGGTCGGGCGCCGTGCTCGCCAAGATCGCCGTGCTCGTGTTCATCATCTTCTTTATCCAGAAGCGACCGCAGGGCTTGTTCGCGCTCAGGGGCCGGGCGATGGAGACATGATCTTGGGCCGGGCATTCATGCCCGACGCGACTCTGGGCGCGCCGCGTTATCTAAGCCTGCTATCGCCGGGAGGATGGTCGCTTTACGGCTTGGCGGCGATCGTCCTCTTTTTCGTGTTTCCGCTGCTGCATCTGACGGTCCCGGCGGATAGCGCCCTGCACATTTCCGACTACTGGGTGACGCTGATCGGCAAGATCATGTGCTACGCGATCGTCGCGCTGGCGATGGATCTGATCTGGGGCTATACGGGAATCCTTTCGCTGGGGCACGGACTTTTCTTCGCGCTCGGCGGCTACGCGATGGGCATGTATCTGATGCGCTCCATCGGCCACGATGGCGTCTATCAGAGCGACCTCCCGGACTTCATGGTGTTCCTCGACTGGAAGAAATATCCGTGGTACTGGAGCTTCACCGAGCACTTCGGTTATGCGCTCGCCCTCGTCGTGCTGGTGCCGGGGCTGCTCGCCTTCCTTTTCGGCTTCTTCGCATTCCGCTCGCGCATCAAGGGCGTGTATTTCTCGATCATCACGCAGGCGCTGACGTACGCATTCATGCTGCTGTTCTTCCGCAACGATACCGGCTTCGGCGGCAACAACGGCTTCACGGACTTCAAGCGCATCCTGGGTTTTCCCATTACCGCGCCGGAAACGCGCATGGCGCTGTTCGTGACGACTGCCGCTGCATTGCTGGGATTTCTGCTGCTCGGACGCTGGATCGTCATGTCCAAGCTCGGACGAGTGCTGACCGCCATCCGCGATGCGGAAACGCGCGTGATGTTCTCCGGCTACAATCCGCTCTACTTCAAGCTGTTCATCTGGACGCTTTCCGCGGTGATTTGCGGCATCGCCGGCGCGCTGTACGTGCCGCAGGTCGGGATCATCAACCCGAGCGAGATGTCGCCGGCCAATTCGATCGAGATCGCGATCTGGACGGCGGTCGGCGGCCGCGGCACGCTGCTCGGACCCGTGCTGGGTGCGGCGGCGGTCAACCTCGGCAAGAGCTGGTTCACGAAGGCGTTTCCGGAGTACTGGCTGTTCGCGCTGGGCCTGCTGTTCATCCTGGTCACGCTGTTTCTGCCGCGCGGGCTCGCCGGGCTGTGGCATTCCCGAAAGAAGAGGCCATGAGCGGCGCCTCCTCGCGCGAACACTGGGACGATCCGGTCGCAACCGGGACGAGACTCCTTGGGGAGGGCGTCGACACGACGCACCGCGGGATACTCTATCTCGACGGGATCAGCGTGAGCTTCGACGGCTTCAAGGCGCTCGACAGCCTGTCGCTCATCGTCGACGCAGGCGAGCTGCGTTGCGTGATCGGACCCAACGGCGCCGGCAAGACGACGATGATGGACGTCATCACCGGCAAGACGCGGCCTGACGCCGGCAGCGCATATTTCGGACAGACGATCGATCTTTCGCGGCTCACCGAGGCCGAGATCGCCGGAGCGGGCATCGGCCGCAAGTTCCAGAAACCGACCGTATTCGAGCAGCACTCGGTATTCGAGAATCTCGAGCTCGCGATGAAGGCAGACAAGCGCGTCGGACCCACGCTGCGCGCGCGTCTCGACGCAGCGGCGCGCGACCGCATCGCGAGCACGCTCGAGACGATCAAGCTGCTGCCGGAAGCGGCGCGACCGGCGGGTCTTCTCTCGCACGGGCAGAAGCAATGGCTCGAGATCGGCATGCTGCTGATGCAGGAGCCGCAGGTCCTGCTGCTCGACGAGCCGGTCGCGGGAATGACCGACGCAGAGACGATGCGCAGCGCGGAGCTTTTCGTTTCGCTCGCCGGCCGATACACGTTGGTCGTGGTCGAGCACGATGTCGACTTCGTGGCGCGTATCGCCCACAAAGTCACCGTGCTGCACGAAGGCAGCGTGCTCGCCGAAGGCTCGATGGAGCAGATCCAGCAGAACCAGCAGGTGATCGAGGTCTTCCTCGGGCGCTGACCATGCTCAGAGTCGCGGACCTGAACCAGTATTACGGCGGCAGCCATATTCTGCGCGACGTCGCGTTCGACGTGCCGAGCGCAGCGTGCACGGCGCTCATTGGACGCAACGGTGTGGGCAAGACGACGTTGCTCAAGTGTCTGATGGGCTTGCTGCCGATCCGCTCGGGGGATATCAGCTTCGACGGCCGCGGCATTGCCTCGCTTCCGCCGCATGCACGGGCGGCACTGGGAATTGGCTACGTGCCCCAAGGACGCGACATATTCCCGCGGCTTACGGTCGAGGAAAATCTGCAGATGGGCCTGGCGGCGCAGTCACGCCGCGCCCGGCTTCCCGAGCTCGTCTTCGAAATGTTTCCGGTCTTGCGCAGCATGCTGCACCGGCGTGGCGGAGATCTTTCCGGGGGCCAGCAGCAACAGCTCGCCATCGGTCGCGCGCTGGCGATGCGCCCCAGGCTCCTGATCCTCGACGAGCCGACCGAGGGTATCCAGCCTTCGATCATCAAGGACATCGAGCGCGCGATCCGCAAGCTGGTATCGGGCGGCGAAATGGCGATCCTGCTCGTCGAGCAATATTACGATTTTGCCAAGTCGCTCGCCGACCATTACGTCGTGCTCTCGCGCGGCGAAGTGGTGTCCCGCGGCGCAGGCTCGGCGATGGACGGCGACAACGTGCGCGCGCACCTTGCGGTTTGAGGGAGCGGCAGGGCAGCGCGAAAGGGTCCCGGTGCGGAGACGACGCGAAGGGCGAGGAGTGAAACAGGGGAGCGTCGTCCCGCCCGGGTACAACGTCATGCAGCAAAGGCTGTGCCAGCATTCCAGTACGGCGCAATCGAAGCCCTGACTGTCGCTGCACCGTGTCGAGGCGCCGGAAGGCGCGCCGCCGCGCGTCACTTGGCGACGGCACGCGGCGTCGCTCATCGCTTCTGTCGCAACAGCCCCGCTTAACGCACGACTGCAGAGTACATCACGTTCAGGTGACCGCGTTCCGCTAGACGTCGGGTGCGAAGCGCGCGCTCATTCGTCGATAGGATCGACAAGCTCGGGGCCGTCGTTCTTCGGGCTGTTGACCTTGGCGCTCACCGGATAGGCGCGCATGGCCTCCGCCGGATACGGCTTGAGCAGCGCGAGCGCCTGTTCGGGCGTGCCAGTCAGCCAGGTGTCATAGTCCGCGGGTGCGATGATGACCGGCATTCGATCGTGGAATCTCGCGGCCAGCTCATTGGGCGCACAGGTCACGATGCAACACGACTCTACGGCTTCATCTTGGCGGTCTTTCCAGCGCTCCCACAGTCCGGCGAATGCGAACAGCTCGCCGCTTGCCAGCATGATCCGATAGGGTTGCTTGCCTTGCGCCGTCGGCAGCCAATCGTAGAAACTGTCCGCGGGAATCAGGCAGCGCCGGTATTTGAATGCGGCTCGGAACGACGGCGTGGTATCGATACCTTCGGCCCGCGCATTGATCAGACGCGATCCGATCGATGCATCCTTCGCCCAGCTCGGGATGAATCCCCAGCGCATCCGCCGTGCCTCGCGCTGCATGTCGCGCGTCGGGATCACGACGATGCGCTGGGTCGGCGCCACGTTGAAACGCGGCTCGTAGAACTCGGGCTCGACCGGCGCGAAGTTGTCGAGCCCGAACTTGGCTGCGATATTCGCCGGCTGAGTGAG
>VBCS01000222.1 GCA_005888955.1 Betaproteobacteria bacterium | reverse complement strand
TTCGGCCCGCGCATTGATCAGACGCGATCCGATCGATGCATCCTTCGCCCAGCTCGGGATGAATCCCCAGCGCATCCGCCGCGCCTCGCGCTTCATGTCGCGCGTCGGGATCACGACGATGCGCTGGGTCGGCGCCACGTTGAAACGCGGCTCGTAGAACTCGGACTCGACCGGCGCGAAGTTGTCGAGCCCGAACTTGGCTGCGATATTCGCCGGCTGAGTGAGAGTGAAGCGGCCGCACATTGCGCGATTCTAGCGCGAGCGCTTCGGGCGGCGCGGGATGAGCTGCGCCACCAGCCCGCAGCGGCAACGCGCGGCGGGATCCCCTAGGTCAACGTGGACCTGGGTCTGGGCCAAGGCTTGGCTCGAAGATCGCGTCGCGATACTCGAGTCGCAATTGGAGTCGCTGGAACGAGATGTTCAAATTTTGGGTAAGTTGTCGCGACGGTATCCCTATCGGGTCGTACGCGGCTCACTTCCCGCCGGTTGCCGGCTTGGTGCCACCTTCTGGAGGTGGGGTGCTACGAGTCTCAAGCGGTCCGGTGAACTGGAACACCGGGCCGCCAGCATAGGTGAAATAGGCGCTTCGGGCGGCGCGGGATGAGCTGCGCCACCAGCCCGCAGCGGCAACGCGCGGCGGGATCCCCTAGGTCAACGTGGACCTGGGTCTGGGCCAAGGCTTGGCTCGAAGATCGCGTCGCGATACTCGAGTCGCAATTGGAGTCGCTGGAACGAGATGTTCAACTTTTTGGTAAGTTGTCGCGACGGTATGCGGAAGACTTAGAAGTGCTGCCCACGTACTATGTTGACGAGGACGGTGTGCACGACGTCGAGAAACATGCTGAGCAGCTGCGCGTCCGCGATGCGATGATCGCGGACGGGAATAGCTGGTTAGCGGATGAACAGCGTCGCAATTGGAGTCGCTGGAACGAGATGTTCAAATTTTGGGTAAGTTGTCGCGACGGTATCCCTATCGGGTCGTACGCGGCTCACTTCCCGCCGGTTGCCGGCTTGGTGCCACCTTCTGGAGGTGGGGTGCTACGAGTCTCAAGCGGTCCGGTGAACTGGAACACCGGGCCGCCAGCATAGGTGAAATAGATCTTGCGCTGACTGTGCGCGACCAGCACGCGATGCGCATGAAGAAAGTCGGCGCCGAGCAGCATCGAAGAGGTTGACTCCACCTTTTGCGGCAGATGGCTACCGATCGGCGTGTACCTCGCACCCCTCCACAGGTCGGCAAAACGGATAGTCGTATCCTTTATGGCTTCGTTGCCGATGACAACGCTCTGAAACGGACCGATCCAGTAATCGACCGCCTTGCTGCCGAACCCGCGACCGCTTCCACCTGCGACGACGCCGGGCGAATCCGGCGTGACACCCACTCGGGCGGCAGCAGATATGTCCAGCACCGACGTGCCGGCACCGGAATCGAGCTGCGCGTTTACCGACTGCCCGTTGATTTGGACCGTCAAGACGATCTGCGGTCGGACGTCATAGACCGCCTCGATATCGACTTCGCTTGCGCCCTCGGTTGCCCAGTAAGCCAGCGACTCGCCGCTGCAATCCTTAGGTTGGTACAACTTGACCGTGTTGTGGGCCAGATCGAACTCGACGTCTGTCTGGTAGAAAAAATCCTCGCCGAGGATGAAGGCGACTTCGCGACCGAAATCTCCTTCCCCTGCGACTATCACCCGCCAATTCTTGCGCGTGATCTGGCCGATCTTGACCTCATCTATATTGACGGCCTCGACCTTGGTTTCGCCGCCGATACCGAACATCCGATAACCCCTGACCTTCTGCCGGGCCAGGCCCAGCCGCTCCGTTGCCGAACGCGGTATCAGGCTGCGCTGCGCCCCGGTGTCCAGCATGACGCTGATCTTCTGGCCATTGATGGCGCCATCGACGACCAGATGGTTGCGTTCCAGCCGAACGGGCCAGTCCGCGATCTGACTCATCTTGCAGTTCGATGCCGCAGCCGCGTTAGTGCTCGCCACTGCCAGGTCGATGGCGAGCGATGCGACCAGAAAATGGCGTCTCATGGCGAATCTGATGCTTCCCTCTTTCTTCTCGCGAAGAGGGTGGAAGTATCACATGACATAGTCCATCAAACTCCGATCGTCTGCCGCGAACCAAGCTCCAGGTACGCAATATTACGAGGCACACGCTACGTCATACCGCAATTACGCACTTGGCCCAGGCGGCGTTGATCTGCCCACGATGCAGCGGGTGTGTCAGGCCATAACACTTTCCAAATGGTCTGCCAGTACTCACACCAGAATCAAGAACACGTGCAGAAGGCGTTGACCAAACTCGATAGCCGTATCGTTACCAAGACGTCAGATCAAACCGGGACGCAAGATCAAGCCAAAGCGACAATCGACGAGCGCGACTACACAGGAATTACACACCGCCGAAGAGCCACAAACGTCGCGCGGCGCAAGTCATTGAAAAATGAGTGGGCCCGGCTGGACTCGAACCAGCGACCAAAGGATTATGAGTCCTCTGCTCTAACCAACTGAGCTACAGGCCCGGATAGCGACCGCGCCGCGATTATAGCGGAGCGCCGGAGCGCAATCGCCGACCATCCTTCGCTGCAGCGTCGATGCGGACGAGCTTGCGGTAGACTTCCGCGCACGCATGGCGCCATCGCACTATCTTCGTCCGCTGCTCGCGCCTGACTCGGTTGCGCTCGTCGGCGCATCCGAGCGTCCGGGATCGTTGGGACGCGTCGTCTACGAAAACATGCTTGCCGGCGAATTCAAGGGCGAGCTCTACGCGGTGAACCCGGGCCACGCCAAGGTGCTCGGCCGTCCCGCGTACGCATCGCTCGCCGCCATCGGACGGCCGATCGATCTGGCGGTGATATGCGCGCCACCGGCCGCGGTGCCGGACCTTCTCAAGTGCGAGCGCGGTCTTTTGCGTGCCGCCGCGATTCTATCCGGAGCGCCGCTGGCGACGCGCGCGGATGACCGGCGCTGGCGGCGCGAGATCGTCGTCAATGCGCGCGCATCCGGCGTGCGTATCCTGGGACCGGCGAGCTTTGGCGTGATCAGGACCTCGCAGGGACTCAACGCGACGCTTGGCGCGGCGACTGCGCTGCCAGGCCGCCTGACGCTGCTTTCGCAATCGGGCGCGATAGTGGGCGCGCTACTCGACTTCGCGCGCTCCGCGGGCATCGGCTTCGCGTCGGTCGCCGCGCTGGGCGCGGGCAGCGACGTCGACGTTAGCGAGCTCCTCGAGTTTGCGCTCACCGATGTCGAAACCGAAGGCATCGTGCTCTATATCGAGACCGTACCCGATGCGCGCCGTTTCATGTCCGCGCTCCGCGCCGCGGCGCGCACTAAGCCTGTCATCGTTCTCAAATCGGGTCGCCACGGCGCCGCTGCCCCGCCGGGAACGCCGTCGCCCGACGGGGTATTCGACGCGGCGCTCAAGCGCGCCGGAACGGTGCGCGTGGCGACCTACACGCAACTTTTCGGCGCGGCGCGCATCCTCGCCCTGGGACGTTTCCCGAGCGGCAATCGGCTCGCCGTCGTGACCAACGGACGCGGCCCCGGATTGCTGGCGGCGGACCGTGCCGCTGAGGTCGGTGTCGCGCTTGCGAGTTTCAGCCAACGCACCGTGGCCGCGCTCAAGGGGTTGTCACCCTCCGGTTCCAAACCGGCCAATCCGCTCGACCTCCAGGGAGACGCATCACCGGAGCGCTTCGCCGCAGCATTGCGTGCGCTGCTCGGCGATGCCAACGTCGACGCCGCCGTGGTTCTGCATGTGACGACGCCTGCGGCGGGGCCGGTGGACAGCGCGCGCGCGGCCGCGGCGGAGGCAGAAGGCGCGACCAAGCCGGTGCTCGCCGCGTGGTTAGGTGCAGTCGATCGCGCCGAAGCGAGCGCCGCGCTCGAAAGAGGCGGCATCGCCAACTTCTATACGCCGGAGAACGCTGTCGAAGCATTCTCGTTTCTGGCGGCGTATCGGAAGAACCAGAAATGGTTGCTCGAAGTCCCGCCGCCGCAACCGGAATTCGCCGCCGTGGATCTGGCGGCCGCCGAACGCATTCGCAGGCGAACGCGGCGCTCCGCCGGCAAGCCGCTCCCGGCACGGCAAGCGCGGGCGCTGCTCTCCGCATTCGGGATCAAGGTGCTTCCAATGGCAGCGTCCGGCGCGCCGCGACGCGCCAGGACCATGACGCGCAGCATCGGCCCGGCGGGCGGCACCGCCGTGGCCATCGGCGTGCACCGCGATGCGGTGTTCGGATCGGTCATCGCGCTGGGCCTCACAAAATCGCGCGACGAGCCCGACGTCATGCTGCCACCGCTCAACCGAAGGCTTGCCGCAGATCTCGTCGCGAGCGTCTGCGGCGTAATGCCTGCTCCCGAGCGCGACGCTCTGATCGCGCTCTTGCTCAAGGTCTCCACGCTGGTCTGCGCGCTGCCATGGGTCATCGAGCTCGAGCTCGGGCCGGTCTTAGCCGCCGCCGGCGACGCAATCGTCGTCGAAGGACGCGTCGTTATCGACCCGAAACGCCACGTTCTCGCGCACGGTTACCGGCACATGGCGATTCATCCCTACCCGGTCGAGCTCGAGACGACCGTGACATTGCGCGATGGCACTCAGCTGCCTGTACGCCCGATTCGCCCCGAAGACGCCACGGCCGAGGTTGCATTCGTCGCCGGCCTGTCCGATGAGAGCCGCTATCTTCGCTTCATGCACCACCTGCACGAGCTCACGCCGCAGATGCTCGCGCGTTTCACACAGGTCGATTACGACCGTGAGCTGGCGCTTGTCGCGCTCGGCGGCAAGCCGGGCGCCGAGAAGATCGTCGGCGTTGCGCGTTACGTGGCCAATCCGGATCGGGAGAGCGCCGAGTTTGCGGTCGTCGTGGCCGATGCGTGGCAGGGCAGGGGCCTCGGCCAGGCGTTGATGGAGAAACTGATCGCGAGCGCGAAGCGCCGCGGTTTCCGTCGGCTGGTCGGGGCGATACTCGGAATCAACGCATCGATGCAGAAGCTCGTTCGGACTCTCGGATTCCGGCTCCGAACCGACCCCGACGACCCTGAGCAGGTCACTGCCGAACTGGATTTGCTGCGCGCCGGCCTTACTCGCGGCCTCCTTGGACCGTTGAGAGACAGGGTCCCCTGACGCGTCGGCCGCCGCTTTCAAAAAAACGCCCCGGACCGGCCGGGGCGTTTCATCTTTTGGCGCAGGGTTTCTTATTCGCCTTCAAGGAAGCTGCGCAGTTTTTCCGACCGGGAAGGATGGCGCAGCTTGCGCAGCGCCTTGGCTTCGATCTGGCGGATGCGCTCGCGGGTGACGTCGAACTGCTTGCCGACTTCCTCGAGCGTGTGATCGGTGTTCATCTCGATGCCGAAGCGCATGCGCAGCACCTTCGCCTCGCGCGGCGTCAGCGTGTCCAGCACGTCCTTGCACACGTCGCGCAAGCTCGCGTTGACCGCCGCGTCGACGGGCGCCACGGTGCTCGCGTCCTCGATGAAGTCGCCGAGGTGCGAATCGTCGTCGTCGCCGATCGGGGTCTCCATCGAGATCGGCTCCTTGGAGATCTTGAGGATCTTGCGGATCTTCTCCTCGGGCATCTCCATCTTCTCGGCCAAGAGCGCGGGGTCGGGCTCCTGCCCGGTCTCCTGCAGGATCTGGCGCGAGATCCGGTTCATCTTGTTGATCGTCTCGATCATGTGCACCGGGATGCGGATCGTGCGCGCCTGGTCGGCGATCGAGCGCGTGATCGCCTGCCGGATCCACCACGTCGCATACGTCGAGAATTTGTAGCCGCGGCGATATTCGAACTTGTCGACCGCTTTCATGAGGCCGATGTTGCCTTCCTGGATCAAGTCGAGGAACTGCAGGCCGCGATTGGTGTATTTCTTGGCGATCGAGATCACCAGGCGCAGGTTGGCCTCGGTCATTTCGCGCTTGGCCTTGCGCGCCTTCGCCTCGCCCGTGGACATCTGCTTGTTGATCTCCTTCAGGTCCTTCAAGGGGATCATCACGCGCTTTTGCAGATCGAGCAGCTTCTGCTGTTGCTCGACGATCGCCTGCCGGTACTTGGCCAGCGACTCGCCGAACGGATGGTGCGCCGCAATCTCGCGGTCGATCCAGCGCAACGAGGTCTCGTGCTCCGGAAACTTCTTGATGAAGTCCGGACGCGGCATGCCGCCCTTGTTGACGACGAGGTCCTGGATCTTGCGCTCGATCTGCCGGATGTTGTCGACCTCGCAGCGCACGCTGTCGCACAGTCTTTCGACCTGACGGGCGCCAAAACGAATCTGCATGAGCTCGCCCGAAATCTTCTTTTGCAGATCGAAATACTTCGGCGCCTTGTGCCCATCCTTTTGCAGGACCGCAAGCATGCGCGTGTACAGCCGGCGGATCGCCGCGAAGCGCTGCAGGCCGGCGACCTTGAGCCGCTCGAGATTCTCGGCCGCGATCGCGCCGCTATCGGCTTCTTCCTCGTCGAGCTCCTCGAGCGCATCTTCGTCATCCATCGCCTCGAGCTGCTCGTTGAAATCCATCAAGCCGTCGACGACGTCGTCGATCTTGAGCTCGTCCTTTTCGATCTTGGCGGCCAACTCCAGGATCTGCGCGACCGTCATCGGACACGCCGAGATCGCCATGATCATGTGCTTCAGGCCTTCTTCGATCCGCTTCGCGATCTCGATCTCGCCTTCGCGGGTCAAAAGCTCGACCGACCCCATCTCGCGCATGTACATGCGCACCGGGTCGGTTGTGCGGCCGAATTCGGAGTCGAGCGTCGACGCTGCCGCTTCGGCGGCTTCCTCGTCGACGTCGTCGGCGGCCGTGGTCGGCGCCGCTTCCGACATCAGCAGCGTTTCGGCGTCGGGTGCCTCGTCGTAGACCTGGATCCCCATGTCGTTGATCATGGAGATGATGCCCTCGATCTGTTCGGCGTCGAGGATGTCGTCGGGCAGGTGGTCGTTGATCTCGGCGTAGGTGAGGTAGCTTCTCTCCTTGCCCAGCACGATCAGGTTCTTGAGCCGCGTCTTACGCGCCTCGGCTTCCGCCGGAGTCAGCTCGACCTTGCGCAGCTCGACGCCGCCATTCTTGCCGCTCCTCACCTTGCCCTCGGCCAGCGCCTTTTCCGTGCGCCGAGCCGACAGCCTTGCAGCAATCTCACCTGGGCTTGGCTTGACCGGCGTGGTGGCGGCGACGCCTGCCTTGACCGGTCCCGCTTGAGGCTTCGATGGGGTCTTTGCCGTGGCTTTCGCGAGTTTCGGCGCAACCTTGGGAAGCACCTTGGGCGCAAGTTTCGGCGGCGTCTTGCGCCCGACGAGCTTCGCCTGTTTGCGCGATTTCAACGAGGTCTTGGCCTTCGGCAACCGCCGGCCGCCGGCGCGTGGGGCCGGCCGTTTCTTGCTGTGGGGCGTACTCCGCGACGCGCGTTTTGCACCGCTGCGCCGGGGTAACGCTGGCTTCCTGCGGCTAGTGCGCGACACCCTGGTCGATCGGCGCGCCGGCCGCTTACCCGTACGCGCCGCGCTCGCCGTCGGTCGGGCTCTGGCTTTAGCTTTGGCGCTGCGTTTCTTGGCGGGTTTGGAGGATTT
>VBCS01000225.1 GCA_005888955.1 Betaproteobacteria bacterium | reverse complement strand
CCACGGGTGCACGACGATGTTCTCGATGCGATAGGTGTGCAGCACCCAGGGCGCGTAGGCGATGACGAGCTGGGACATCCGCCGGTAGAGCTGCGCGCGCTCCGGGCTGTCGGGCAGGCGCTCGGCCTTGTCGTAGAGCGCGTTGAACTCGGGCAGATCGAAGCGCGACAGATTGGTCGTGCCCTTGTGCGGGCCGTACAGGAGATCGACAAAGGTATTGCCGTTCGTATTGGTCGCAGTATTGGCAAGGCTCCACATCTGCAGCTGACCGGCGAGACCCGCCTTCAACGTGTCGGGAAACTTCTGCTTGGTGAACTCGATGCGGATGCCGACTGCGTCCATGCTTCGCTTCCACAGCTCATCGAACTGGCGGTAGATCGCCGACGGGTCGGAAGCCAGCGTGAGCTTGAGCGGCTTGCCGTCGGGGAGGTCGCGCCAGCCGTCGCGGTCCTTGTCGACGTAGCCGAACTTGTCGAGCAGCGCCTTGGCGCTCGCGACATCGTACGTCGGATTGCCTTTGAAGCCGGGATCATGGCCGATGACGTTGGGCGGGATCGGCTGCGTCGCGGGGGCCGCCTGATCGAGGCGGATGACATGAATCTCGTCGTCGTTGTTGTACGCCATGCCGATCGCGCGACGCAGTGCGATCTTGTCCGGCGTATAGCCGCCGACCACCGGGTCTTCCATGTTGAAGTAGGTGTACACAACCGTCGGCTGTACGCCGCGAAGGTGCGCGATGCCCCGCGCGGCGTACTCCGGCTTGAGCTTGTCTCCATTCAGCACCTTGGGGACCAGGTCCGTCGGGATGACGATGTAGTCAAGCTCGCCCCGCTCGAACGCCAGTAGGCGAGGGTTCGATTCTTCGATGATCGCGATCTCGATGCGCCCGATTACCGGGAGCTTCTTGCCGCGCATTTCGGCCAACATCGCTCGATCGTCGGCTTGCGAGCTCTCGGGGAAGCGCAACTCGCGGAAAGCGGGGTTGGCCTCGAGAACCACCTGCTGCGCCCGCCGCCACGACTTGAGATAGTACGGCCCCGTGCCCACGGGATGCTCCATGACCCATCCGCTGGGATCGCCGTACGCCGTCACCACTTCGCGCGCTACCGCGGCGGCGCCGGACGAGGTGAGATCGCCGAGCAGATCGTAGGCAGGATAATTGAGCTTGAGTCGGATGGTGTAGCGATCGACCGCCTGGGCGCCCTCGAAAGCTGCATCGTAGTCGAACTTGCCGGTCTTCTTCGCCGCTTCGATCGCCGCCTTGGCGCCGAAGAGTCGATCGTCGAAGATCTGCGCATTGATCGAGCGCAGCTTCGGATCGAGCAGCCGCTTCCACGAATAGACGTAGTCGGCCGCCGCGAGCTCGCGTTTTTTGCCCTTGAACGCCGCGTCGTCGGTGAAATAGATGCCCGGCCGGACCTTGATCGTCCAGGTCAGTCCGTCGCTCGAGATCTCCGGCAGCCCCGCCGCGGTGTTGGGAATGACCTTGTAGGGTCGCGCCAGGTAATCGTACCGATAGAGCGAATCGAAGATCTGGCGGTTGACGTAGTTCGAGTACAGGTCGCCCGTCGCCTGCGGATCGAATCCGTTCTCCGGCGCCACGAACGCGACGTGGAGGACCTGGCTGGGATCGGCGGCAACCGCAGGGAAGGCGGCGATGAGCACGGCGATCGCGAGCGCGCTCAGCAAGCCGGGCACACCCTTCGTCATCGCCGACTCCACCGCCCTGATCACTTGGCCGCAGCGCTGCGCCGCGCCACGTCGAGGTCGAGATACGGCCACGGGTATTGGTCGAAGGCGTTGTACTTGTAGCCCAGCACCCATGGATAGACGAGCACCGTCTCGTAACGGTAAGCGTCGAGCTTCCACGGTGCGTAGGCGGTCACGAGCTGTGACATCTGTTCGAAGAGCCGCGTACGCTCGGGAGAGTCCGGGAGCTGTCTTGCCTGATCGTAGAGCTTGTCGAACTCGGGCAATTTGAAGCGCGCGAGGTTGGTCACGCCCGAACGCGGGCCGTAGAGCAAATCGAAAAATCCGAAGGCTTCGGTTGTGAAGCTGATGTTGCCGAGAGACCACATCTGCAACTGGCCGGCGCGGCTCATCTTGAGCAGGTCGGGCCATTTCTGCTTGACGAACTCGATGCGCAATCCGACCGCGTCCATGCTCTTTTTCCACAGCTCGTCGAACTGCCTGTCGACGGCGGATGGAGGCGACGCGATCGTCAGCGTCAGCGGCTTGCCGTCCGGGAGATCGCGCCGGCCGTCTCCATCGCGATCGACGTAGCCGAACTTGTCGAGCAACGCCTTCGCGCCGGCCGGGTCGTATCTGACGTGGCCACTGAGTTTCGGGTTGTAGCCCGTGACGTTGGGCGGGACCGGCTGCGTTGCGGGCTCGGCCTGTCCTTGCCTTACGACACGGATCTCCTCTTCGGTGTTGTACGCCATGCTGATCGCCCGGCGCAGCGCGATCTTGTCCTTGGTGTAGCCGCCGACGACCGGGTCTTCCATGTTGAAGTAGGTATACGAGATCGCCGGTTGGACACCGCGTGCGAGCTGAATGCCCTGCCGCGCGAACGACGCTTTCAGTTTATCGCCGGGATCGAGCACGTTCCAGATCAAGTCGACCGGGACGGCTACGAAATCGAGCTCGCGATTCTGGAACGCGAGCAGGCGCGGATTCGATTCCTCGATGATGGCGATCTCGATGCGACCGATCTGCGGCAGTTTCTTGCCGCGCATGCCGGCAACGCTCGCGCGATCGGCGGGATCGCCGCTGTCGGGATAGAAGACGTCACGGTAACCCGGGTTTGCCTCGAGAACGATCTTCTGTCCGCGCCGCCAATCCTTCAACCGATAAGGCCCGGTGCCCACCGGATTCGCCATCACCCATCCGCTGGCGTCGCCGTAGGCCGCAACAACTTCACGCGCGACCGCGGCGGTCTGCGCCGTCGTAAGGTCGGAGAGCAAATCGTAGGAGGGATAGTTGAGCTTTAGCCGGATGGTTTGGCGATCGATCGCCTGCAGACCTTCGATAGCCGCGTCGTAGTCGAACTTGCCGGTCGCTTTCGCGGCCGCGACGACCTTGTCCGCGCCGATAAGCTTGCCGTCGAAGACCTGGTTCGAGATGGAGCGCATCTTCGGATCGAGGACGCGCTTCCACGCAAAAACATAGTCGGCGGCGGTGAGCTCGCGCTTCGCGCCCTTGAACGCGGGATCGTCGCTGAAATAGATGCCCGGCCGGACCTTGATCATCCACGTCTTGCCGTCAGCCGATATCTCCGGGAGCGCCATCGCGGTGTTGGGCACGATCTTGTGCGGCCGCGCAAGGTAATCGTAGATGTATAGCGAGTCGAAGATCACGCGGTTGACGTAGTTCGAGTACGCGTCGCCCCCGGCCTGCGGATCGAACCCGGTTTCCGCGATAGGGAATGCGACGTGCAGCACCTTGTTCGGATCGGCCGCGTGCGCGAATACCGTCACCGCAAGCCAAAGCGTCAGGACGGCGCACGCAATGCGGAATCGGTCCAGCGTAGACATCTACAGCAGTTTCTCGATGTCGCCGGCGATCGCCTGCGGCTCGACGTTCGGCGCATAACGCTCGACGACCTTGCCCTTGCGGTCGACCAGGAACTTGGTGAAGTTCCATTTGATCGCTTCGGAGCCCAGCAGTCCCGGCTTCGCCTTCTTGAGGTACTGATAAAGCGGCGCGGCGTCGGAACCGTTGACGTCGATCTTGGCAAACAGCGGAAACTTCACACCGTAATTGAGCTCGCAGAACTGCGCGATCTCGGCTTCGTTGCCGGGCTCCTGCGCGCCGAATTGATTGCTCGGAAAGCCGAGGATCTCGAACCCGCGCCCGTGGAGTTTCTCGTAAAGCGCTTCCAGTCCGTTGTACTGCGGAGTGAACCCGCATTTGCTCGCCACGTTGACGATCAGGAGCACCTTGTCCTTGTACTCGTCGAGCTTCTGTTCCTTGCCGTGAATATCATTGACCGAGAAATCGTAGATGCTTGCCATAAGACCCCGCAAATAGGTGGCACCAAAGCCGGCGCGGCAGCGCCGTGTTCTTGACGTACTGCCGCGTTAACCGGCGCGCAAGCGCTGTGTTCCTCGCGTACTGCCGCGTTAACCGGCGCGTAAGCGCCGCGTTCAACGCGGCAACAGAATTATGCGCCGGCCGTTCCGGCCCTGCCAAAAGCACCTCGGGTCAGGGCGCGCCGTACCCGCCGCCGCCCGGCGTCTGGATCACAAACACGTCGCCTGTTTGCATTTCGACCCGACAGGTCGCACCGAATTCCTCTCGCGTCCCGTCGGCGCGCTCCACCCAGTTGCGGCCGACGGCGCCCGGCAAGCCGCCGTCAACGCCGAAGGGCGGAACCCGCCGATGGTCAGCCAGCATCACCGCGGTCATGGCTTTCAGGAAGCGCACTCTGCGCTCGCCGCCGTCACCGCCGTGGTGACGACCGGCGCCGCCGCTGCCGCGACGAATCCGGTAGAGGTCGAGGCGCACGGGAAAGCGCCATTCCAGCACCTCGGGGTCGGTGAGCCTCGAGTTGGTCATATGCGTCTGGACGACGCTCGCACCGTCGAAGTCCGGCCCGGCGCCCGAGCCACCCGAGATCGTCTCGTAATACTGGTAGGTGTCGTCGCCGAAGGTGAAGTTGTTCATCGTGCCCTGCGACGCGGCAAGCACGCCGAGTGCGCCGTACAGCGCGTCGGTGATCGCCTGCGAAGTCTCGACGTTGCCCGCGACGACCGCGGCAGGATAGCGCGGCTTGAGCATCGAGCCCTCCGGAATGACGATCTCCAGCGGGCGCAGGCAACCCGCATTCATCGGAATCTCGTCGTCGACCAGCGTCCGGAACACGTACAGGACGGCCGCCTTGCAAACCGCGGAGGGTGCGTTGAAATTGGTCGGCTGCTGCGCGCTCGTGCCCGTGAAGTCGATCTTCGCCGTGCGTCGCTCCCGGTCGACTCCGATCGTGACGACGATCCGGGCGCCGCTGTCCATCTCGTATTCGAAGTGCCCGTCCTTCAGCGCGCCGAGCACCCGCCGCACGGCTTCTTCGGCGTTATCCTGCACGTGCTTCATGTACGCGCGCACCACGTCCAGGCCGAAATGCTCGACCATTTTTTTCAGCTCGTCGATCCCTCGGGCGCAGGCGGCGACCTGCGCGCGCAGGTCGGCGAGGTTCTGGTCGACGTTGCGCGACGGGTATCGGCCCGAGCCGAGAATCGCGCGCATTTCCGCCTCGAGAAAGCGTCCTTGTCCGACCAGCTGCACGTTATCGAGCAGTACGCCTTCCTCGTCGACGTGCTTCGAATCCGGGGGCATCGAGCCGGGCGTGATCCCGCCGATGTCGGCGTGATGACCCCGGCTCGCGACGTAGAACTCAGGCCGAACCAAATCGGCTGTGCTCGCTGGATGCAGAAAGACAGGTGCGATTACGGTGACATCGGGCAGGTGCGTCCCGCCGTTGTACGGCGCGTTCAAAACGAACACGTCGCCGGGTTGCATCGTTCCCCGGCGGCGCGCGATGATCGTCTGCACGCTCTCGCCCATCGAGCCAAGGTGCACCGGCATGTGCGGCGCGTTGGCGATCAGCTGGCCTTCGGCATCGAAAAGCGCACAAGAGAAGTCGAGCCGCTCCTTTATGTTGACCGAGTACGCGGTGTTGGAGAGGGTCACGCGCATCTGCTCGGCGATCGCCATGAACAGATTGTTGAAGACCTCGAGCAGCACGGGATCCGCGCGGGTGCCGATCGCATGCTCGCGCCGCAGCGCGACGACGCGTTCCAGCAGCAGGTGATCGCGCGCGGTCAGCGTCGCCGCCCAATCGGGCTCGATCACCGTCGTCGCATTCTGTTCAGCGACCACTGCAGGGCCAGTGACGCAGTCGCCGGGCCGCAGATCGCGCCGCGCGTAGACCGGCGCGTTCCGCCATGTGCCGCCGGTGTACACGCGGCCGGCTTTCGCCGGCGCAAGTGCGCCGGCACGCGGAGGAAATGCGGGTGCCGCTTCGTCGACGCGCGCGTTGGCGCCGATGGCTTCGACGGCGACTGCCTCGATGATGAGCGCCTTGTCGGGCATCAGAAACCCGTACTGTGCCCGGTACCGGCGCTCGAATTCGGCGATGAGCTCCGGCTCTGCAGCCGACGCGCCACCCGCGGCGTCGCGTGGAATCTCCAGCGTCGTGTCGGTGCCGTCGTACTTGAGATGCAGCGTACGCTTGAGCGCGATGCGCTCGGCGACGATGCCCTGCGCGGCAACCTCGGATCGTGTCGCGCGCGCCAGCTCGTCAAACACCGGTTCGCACCCGACCAGGGTTGCCTCGGCAAGCTTCGCTTCGACCGCTTTCTGCCGCAGCGCCCGGACGTCGGCCAGGCCCATGCCGTAGGCGGAGAGCACGCCGGCCAGCGGATGGATGAATACGCGCGTCATGCCCAATGCATCGGCCACCGCGCAGGCGTGCTGCCCGCCGGCTCCGCCGAAGCAACACAGGGTGTACTCGGTGACGTCGTAGCCGCGCTCCACCGAGATATGCTTGATCGCGTGCGCCATGTTCTCGACGGCGATCTTGAGATAGCCCTCGGCGATCTCCTCGGGCGTGCGCAGGTGTCCGGTTTTTGCGGCGAGCTCCGCCGCGAGCGCGGCGAACTTGACGCGCACGACCTCGCCGTCGAGCGGCAGTTCGCCGGTTGCGCCGAAAACCTGCGGGAACAACGCCGGATCGATCTTGCCGACCAAGACGTTGCAGTCGGTTACCGTCAGCGGGCCGCCGCGCCGGTACGAGGCCGGGCCGGGGTTCGCACCCGCCGACTCGGGACCGACGCGGAAGCGCGAGCCGTCGAAGCTGCAGATCGATCCGCCTCCCGCCGCGACCGTGTGAATCTGCATCATTGGCGCCCGCAGGCGCACTCCCGCGACCTCGGTCACGAACGCGCGCTCGTACTCTCCGGCGTAATGCGTGACGTCGGTCGAGGTGCCGCCCATGTCGAAGCCGATGATCTTGTCGAAGCCCGCGAGCTGCGCGACCTGCACCGCCCCGACGACGCCGCCGGCCGGACCGGACAGGATCGCGTCCTTGCCCTGAAAACGGTGCGCGTCGGTCAGTCCGCCGGACGATTGCATGAATTGCAGCCGCACGCCCGGAAGCTCGGATTCGACGTCGACCACGTAGCGGCGCAGGATCGGCGACAGGTACGCGTCGACGACCGTCGTATCGCCGCGCGAGACCAGCTTCATCAACGGGCTCACGTCGTGGCTGACCGATACCTGGGCAAAGCCGATCGCGCGGGCGAGCGCAGCGAGAACGCGCTCGTGCCGCATGCGCCGCGCGCAGCTCGATCTCGGCGCCAGCAAGATCGATCACCCGTACGATTTCGCCATGGGCTCCGATGCGCTCGTCGATCTCGATCACGCGCTCGTAGACCGGACGCGGAAGAACGATCTTGCGCACGAAAAGCTTGGGGCGGTTCTGATACGCAATGCGCAACGCGTCTCCGAACCCACGGGTGATCGCGAGCACGGTGCGCTCCCCCTTGCGCTCGAGCAAGGCATTGGTGGCGACCGTCGTGCCCATCTTCACCGCGTCGATCTTCGCGGCCGGGATCGGTGCACCGGGCGCCACGCCGAGGAGCTCGCGGATCCCGGCAACCGCCGCATCGCGATAACGCTCGGGATTCTCGGAGAGCAGCTTGTGCGTCAGCAGGCTCCCATTCGGCAACCGTGCGACGATGTCGGTGAACGTGCCGCCGCGGTCGATCCAGAATTGCCAGCGGCCCGGCTGCGAGTCGGTCATGATCTGTCGGGGAAGACGGCGCGGAGACAGGCGATGCGTTCGGCAAACCGGCACGCAGCCGTATTATAGCGGGGCAACACGCCTCGCCGCCGGTCGGGCGATGTGGTACAAATGTGCCGTTCCTGCCCGGGCTTACGCCCGTGCGCGCACCGGCAGGTGCGACATCAAACTGCGGGGGATTCCGGATGAGACCTTTCCACACTTTAGTTGCCGCCCTCGGTCTCTGCCTCGCCGCAGGCGCCGATGCGCAAACCAAATGGGATATGCCGACCGCCTATCCCCCGACCAACTTTCACACCGAAAACATCACGCAGTTCGTCGCCGACGTCGACAAGGCGACCGGCGGCAAGCTCAAGATCACGGTGCATTCGAACGCGTCGCTGTTCAAGGCGAACGAGATCAAGCGCGCGGTTCAGACCGATCAGGCGCAAATCGGCGAGGTGCTCATTTCCGCGTACGCCAACGAAGATCCGCTCTTCGGCGCCGATTCGATACCTTTCCTGGCGACGAGCTATGCGGACGCGGCCAAGCTATGGAAGGCGTCGCGCAAGGCACTTGCAGACAGGTTCGCCAAGCAGGGAATGCGCGTCCTCTACGCCGTGCCGTGGCCGCCGCAGGGCATCTACTCCAACAAGCCGATCGCGTCGCTGGCGGACATGAGGGGCTTGAAGATGCGCACGTACAACCCCGCGACGTCGCGCATCGCCGAACTCGCCGGGGCGCAACCGGTCACGATCCAGGCGGCGGAGCTGGCGCAGGCGATGGCAACCGGCGCGGTTAATGC
>VBCS01000224.1 GCA_005888955.1 Betaproteobacteria bacterium | reverse complement strand
CCAGATTGTCGACGACGCCAGCCCAGGTCGCTTTGTCGAGGGGGCGGACGTTGGCGAGGTCTATCGACTGCCGCAGCCTGATCTCCTTCGCGCCCAAGCCGCGCAAGTAGCCGCTTTCCTCTTCTTTGCCGGTGATCGCGACGACGTGATAGCCGAGCTTGGCGAGGATTTCGATGGCGACGCTACCGACGCCGCCGGTCGCTCCGGTGACCGCGACCGGCCCGTTCTCGGGCTTCAGGCCGTTGTATTCCATCAGCATGATCGCCTGCGCGGCAGTGAATCCGGCCGTGCCAAGCGTCATGGCGTCGAAAGCCGTCATGTGCTCGGGACGGCGCACGATCCAGTCGCCCGGAACGCGCACGTATTCCGCGTAACCGCCATCGTGGGCGACGCCGAAGTCGTAGGCGTGCACGATGACCTTGTCCCCGCGCTTGAACCGAGGGTCGGCCGACACCTCGATCGTCCCCGCCATGTCGATGCCGCCGACCGTAGGGAACTTGCGCATGATCCTTCCGGCGCCGTTGTACGACAGCGCGTCCTTGTAATTGATGGTCGAGTACTTGGTCCTGACGATGACGTCGCCCGGATCGAGCTCGTCTTCGGTCATCTCGACAAAGCGGCTCGACACCACCTTGTCGTTCTCGAACGTGCGGTAAGCCTTGAACCGGTGCATGGGTAGGGTCCTCCTCAGAGCGGCGGTGGCATGGCGGGTTCGCCCGCCTGGTGCGGCAATGCCATGTATTCTCGGGTGCGCATCTCGATCAAGCGGCTCGCGGTGCGCGGAAATTCCTGGCTGTTCGGCCCCTCACGGTAGAGCTCCTCGGCGGGGACCGCCGCCGACAGCAATAACTTTACCCGATGATCGTAGAGCACGTCGACGAGCCAGGTAAAGCGCCGCGCGGCGTCGCCCATGTCCGGGGTGAGGCGGGGCAAGCCCGAGACGATGACGACCGCGAAGCGACGGGCGATCTCGAGATAATCGAGCTGCGAGCGCGGGCCTTCGCACAACGCGGCGAAGTCGAACCACACGAGGCTTCCCGCGCGCTTTCTCGCCTTGAGCGTGCGGGCTTCGATCGAAAGCCGCGGATTCTCGTCCGGACCGGGGCGCATACGCTCGAACAACGCCGTCAGCTCCGCCTCGACCGCGTCGGAGAGCGGCGTGTAGTAGCACGCGGCGTGCTCGAGCTCACGCAGGCGGTAGTCGGTGCCGCCGTCGACTTCGATCACGTCCAGCCACTGCTTGAGCAGCGCGATCGTCGGCAGCAGATTCTGTCGCTGCAGTCCGTCGGGATAGAGGTCGTCGGGCCGGTAGTTCGAAGTCATGACGAAGACGAGCCCGCGCACGAAGAGCGCACTGAGCAGCCGGCCCAGAATCATGGCGTCGGCAACGTCGGAGACGTGGAATTCGTCGAAGCACACCAGACGGTGGCGGCGGGCGATGCGAGCGGCGACCGTGGCGAGAGGGTCTTCTTCGCGCTTGAGCGTCTTGAGCTCCTCGTGCACGTCGCGCATGAAGGCGTGAAAATGCACCCGCGTCTTGCGCCGCAACGGCACCGCGGCATAGAAAGCGTCCATCAGGAAGCTTTTTCCCCGTCCGACGCCGCCCCAAAAGTACACGCCGCGCGGAGGCACGGGAGGACTGAGCCAGCGAAGAAGCGATTGACGCGCCTTCTTGAAAGCGACGAGCTCGTCGTACAGGCGTTGCAGGCGCGCGAACGCCTCGGCTTGTGCGCCGTCGAGGACGATGTCGCGGCGGATGAGCTCCGGCTCGAGCTGCCGGATGAGCGCGCCACGAGAAGCGGCAAAACTGGGCGTGGTGTCATTCATGTCGCATCGCCCGGTTCGCGCATCCCCGAACTCAGAGGTTCAGCGTACGTTTGTCCACCGCGAGCGCCGCTTCCTTCACCGCTTCGGACAGCGACGGATGCGCGTGGCAGATGCGGGCGATGTCTTCGCTCGCAGCGCCGAATTCCATCGCGACCACGCCCTCGGAGACGAGCTCGGACACCATCGGCCCGATCGCGTGCAGGCCGAGGATGCGATCGGTCTCGGCATCGGCGAGGAATTTGACGAAGCCGCGCGTGTCGCCCAGCGCCCGCGCGCGGCCGTTGGCGGAGAACGGAAACATTCCGGCGCGATAAGCGGCGCCGGCGGCTTTCAACTGTTGCTCGGTCTGGCCGACCCAGGCGATTTCGGGCGAGGTATAGATCACCCACGGCACGGTGTTGAAGTCGACGTGTCCGTGCTGGCCCGCGATCCGCTCGGCGACCGCGACGCCTTCTTCCTCAGCCTTGTGCGCGAGCATCGGGCCGCGCACGACGTCGCCGATCGCCCAAACACCGTCGAGATTGGTCTTGCAGTCCCCGTCGACGGCGACAAAGCCACGCTCGTCCAGCTCGAGGCCGACCACGTCGGCGCCGAGCCCGGAAGTGTGCGGCAGGCGGCCGATCGAGACGATGAGCTTGTCGAAGCGCGCGCTCCGCTTCTTGCCTTGGACGTCGTCGTACTCGACGGCGATATCCTTGGCCGCAACGACCTTGGTGATTTTGATCCCGAGCTCGATGGCCAGGCCCTGCTTGGCAAAAAGCTTCCACGCCTCCTTGGCGACCTGCTCGTCGGCGGCGCTCAAGAAAACCGGCAGTGCCTCCAGGATCGCGACCTCCGCGCCCAATCGCCGCCAGACGCTGCCCATTTCGAGCCCGACCACGCCGGCACCGATAACGCCGAGCTTTCGCGGCACCTCCGGAATCGCCAGAGCGCCGTCGTTGTCGAGGACGAGCTTGTTGTCGAACGGCGCTCCGGGAAGCGCCCGCGGCTTCGAGCCGGTTGCGACGATCACGTGCTTCGCGACGAGCGACGCAGCACCGGAACCTTCGACCATGATCTGCCAGGCGCCGGGCGCGCCGCCAGCGAAGCTGCCGGTACCGGAATGGAAAGCCACCTTGTTCTTCTTGAACAGATACAGAATGCCGTCGTTGTTCTGGCGGACGACCTTGTCCTTGCGCGCGAGCATTCGCGTCACGTCGATCGCCAGACCCTTGACGTCGATCCCGTGCTCGGCGAAAGCGTGGCCGGCGTGCTCGAAATGCTCGGAAGACTGCAGCAGCGCCTTGGACGGAATGCATCCCACGTTGGTGCAGGTTCCACCGGGGGCGGGCTTGCCGTCGGCCATCGTCCAGTCGTCGACGCACGCAGTCCTGAAGCCGAGCTGCGCCGCGCGAATCGCCGCGATGTAGCCGCCCGGACCGGCGCCGATGACGACGACGTCGAATTGTTCAGCCACTCGATTTCACGCAGATCGCGATCACAGATCCAGGAGCATGCGTGCTGGATCTTCCAGCGCTTCTTTTATGGCAACCAGCGACAACACCGCCTCGCGGCCGTCAATAATGCGGTGATCGTACGATTGCGCGAGATAGTTGATCGGCCGCACGACGATCTGGCCATTCTCGACCACCGCCCGGTCCCTGGTGGCATGCACGCCGAGAATCGCCGACTGCGGCGGATTGATGATCGGAGTCGACAACATCGACCCGAAAACGCCGCCGTTGGAGATCGTGTACGTTCCACCGGTCAGCTCCTCAACCGTCAGCTTGCCTTCCTGCGCGCGTTTGCCGAAGTCGGCGACGGCGAGCTCGATCTCGGCGATCGAGAGTTGATCGACGTCACGGATGATCGGCACGACCAGACCGCGCGGGCTGCCGACAGCGATCCCGATGTCGAAGTACCCGTGGTAGACGATGTCGGTGCCGTCGATCGACGCGTTGACCACCGGGAATTTCTTCAATGCGTGCACCGCCGCCTTGACGAAGAAGCCCATGAATCCGAGCTTGACGCCGTGTTCCTTTTCGAACCGATCCTTGTAGCGGTTGCGCAGATCGATCACCGGCGCCATGTTCACTTCGTTGAACGTCGTCAAGATCGCCGCTGTCGACTGCGATTGCACGAGCCGCTCGGCGACGCGCTGCCGCAGCCGCGACATCGGTACGCGCTGCTCGGGCCGGGCGCCCCAAGCGGTGGGCAGCTTGATCGTCGGTGCCTGGACCGGCGCCGGCGCGGGTGCGCGGGCTGCGGGCGTCGCCGCTGCAGCTGACGCCGCCGCGCTCACGGGCTTGCCGTCATCGCGCTTCGCGCCGACTGCTGCGAGCACGTCGCCCTTGGTGACGCGGCCCCCCCGGCCCGTGCCGGCGACATCGCCGGGTGTGAGGTTCTGCTCGGCCATCAGCTTGCGGGCGGCGGGCAATGCGCCGGCCGCGGCTTGAGGAGCGGCCGTTACCGCGGGCGCGGACGCTGCAGCCGGCGCGGCCGCGGGCGCGGCAGCAGCGGCCTCTCCCGGTGCCGCGCCCTTCGCGTCCGTATCGATGACCGCGATGACTTCCTGCGCGCCGACGGTCGCGCCGTCGGACTTGCGGATCTCGGTCACGATACCGGAAGCTGGCGCAGGCAATTCGAGCACGATCTTGTCAGTCTCGACGTCGACGAGATTCTCGTCACGCTTAACCGCATCGCCGGCCTTCTTGTGCCAGTTGACCAGCGTCGCTTCGGTGATCGACTCCGGCAGGACCGGCACTTTGACTTCGATGAGCATTTCGCTTCCCCGGCTCCGTCGCTCAATGCGCCGTCACCATCTCGCCCGATGCGAGCTTTGTTGCGAACGCTTCGGCGACCAGCTCCTGCTGTTGCGCGAGATGCTTGGACGCGTAGCCGACCGCCGGCGATGCCGAGATCGGGCGGCCTGCGTAGGCCAATACCTGCTTTTCGCCGATGTCGCCACGCAGGTACGCTCGCAGGCGGTACCACGCGCCCTGGTTCTGTGGCTCTTCCTGGCACCAGACGACTTCCATGGCATTCGGATACTTGACGATCTGCGCCTTGAAGTCGGCATGCGGGAATGGATACTGCTGCTCGAGCCGGATCACCGCCATGTCGGCGACGTTGTTCGCGCGCCGGAAGTCGACGAGGTCGTAATAGACCTTGCCGCTGCACACGATAACGCGGCGCACGTTCTTGGCAACGACTTTGTCGGTTTCGGCGATCAACGTTTGGAACTTGCCTTCGGAGAGCTCAGCGAGCGGCGACACGGCGGCCTTGTGCCGCAGCAGGCTTTTCGGGCTCATGACGATCAACGGCTTGCGAAAGTCGCGCACCATTTGCCGGCGCAGCAGATGGAAGATCTGCGCCGGAGTGGTCGGCACGCAGACCTGCATGTTGTGCTCGGCGCAGAGCTGCAGATAGCGCTCCGGCCGCGCCGACGAATGCTCGGGCCCCTGCCCTTCGTACCCGTGCGGCAGGAGCAGGGTGAGTCCGCAGACGCGGCCCCATTTGACTTCGCCGGCGGCGATGAACTGATCGATGACGACCTGCGCGCCGTTGGCGAAATCGCCGAACTGCGCCTCCCAGATCACCAGCCGGTTGGGCTCCGACGTCGCATAGCCGTACTCGAATCCGAGCACCGCCTCCTCGGACAATACCGAATCGATGATCTCGAATTCGGGCTGATCTTCCCTGACGTGCTGCAATGGGGTCCACGACCCCGCGTCCCACTTCTCGCGGTTCTGATCGTGCAGCACGGCGTGCCGGTGCGAGAACGTCCCCCGCGCCGAATCCTGTCCGGAAAGCCGCACGCCATAACCCTGATCGAGCAGGCTCGCATAGGCGAGGGTTTCGCCCATCCCCCAGTCGAGCGGCAACTCGCCTTCGCCCATCGCGCGCCGGTCGGCGATCACCTTTTCGACGCGCGGATGGAGCTTGAAGTTGGGCGGCACGTCGGTGACCTTGCGCGAGAGCGCCTTCAGCGTCTTCATCGGAACCGCGGTCTCCGCCGCATCGGTCCAATGCTTGCCGAGGAAAGGGGTCCAATCGACGGCGAACGGCGGCTTGTAATTCGAAAGCACCGTGGTGTTGGTGTGGAACCCCTTGTCCATCGCCGTGCGATAAGCGGCGATCATGCCTTCGGCCTCGTCGGCCTTGAGCACTCCGTCGGCGACCAGACGCTGTGCATACAGCGCGCGCGTACCGGGGTGCTCGCGGATCGACTTGTACATCAGCGGCTGGGTGATCATCGGCTCGTCGGCCTCGTTGTGCCCCTGGCGGCGGAAGCAGACCAGATCGATGAACACATCCTTGTCGAACTTCTGCCTGAACTCGATGGCTATCTCGACGGCCAGCAGACACGCCTCGGGGTCGTCGCCGTTAACGTGGAAAATAGGCGCCTCGACCATCTTCGCGACGTCGGTGCAATAGAGCGTCCCGCGCGTGTCGCGCGGATCGGAAGTCGTGAAGCCGATCTGATTATTGACCACGATGTGGATCGTGCCACCGGTGCGGTAGCCGCGCGTCTGCGAAAGGTTGAGCGTCTCCTGCACCACGCCCTGCCCCGCGATCGCGGCGTCGCCGTGAATCAGCACCGGCATCACCTGATCGAAAGTCGCGTCCTTGCGCCGATGCTGGCGCGCGCGCACCGAGCCTTCGACGACGGGGTCGACGATCTCCAGGTGCGAGGGATTGAACGCCAGCGTCACGTGCATCGGCCCGCCGGGCGTCGTGATGTCGGACGAGAATCCCTGGTGATACTTGACGTCCCCGGCGGAAAGATCGCTCGCGAGCTTCCCTTCGAACTCGGCGAACAGGTTGGCCGGCATTTTCCCCAGCGTATTGACCAGAACGTTGAGCCGCCCCCGGTGCGCCATGCCGATGACCATTTCCTGCACGCTGGCGGCGCCCGATTTCTGGATCAGATGGTCGAGCATGGGAATCATCGTGTCGCCACCCTCGCCGGAAAAGCGCTTCTGGCCGACGTACTTGGTGCCCAGATAGCGCTCGAGCGTTTCGGCCGCGGTCAGCCGCTCAAGGATGTGGCGGCGAAACTCCGGCGGATAGTTGGGCCGTGAGCGCAGCGGCTCGATGCGCTCCTGGATAAACCGCTTCTGCGGCGTGTCGGACATGTATATATATTCGGTGCCGAAGGTGCGGCAGTACGTCTCCTGCAGCGCCGCGATCAGGTCGCGCAGGCGCAGGCGGCTCGCCCCACCCGGGGCGCCCTTGAACGAGCCGATATCGAACTCGGCCTCCATATCCGCCTCGGTGAAGCCATACGTACCGATATCGAGATCCGCGATGTACGGCTTCTCCTGGCGCTTCAGAGGATCGAGGTCGGCATTGAACACGCCGAGCGTGCGGTACTTGCTGATCAGCCGCAGCACCAGCACCTGCTTGTGCATCGCCTGCGCGTCGACCATCGGTGCGGCCAGGCGCCGGTTCTTCGCCAACTGGATGAACGAATCGATGACCGGCGCGTGCGCCACGTCCTGCGCTCCGTCGCGAAGCTCGTCGAAGTACGCGCGCCAATCGGCGCTCACCGCGCCGGGGTTGGCGAGATAGATCTCGTATTGCTGCTCGATGAACGGGGCGTTGGACCCGTAGAGCGTGGACGTGCCGCGAAGTTCTTCGATCATGATGCGTTGCCTCGTCGTTCGGTTGCCCCGGTTGCTCAGCGCTGCGCGATGGGCGCGACGTCGCGGCGCTTCGCGCCGGTGTACAGCTGCCGCGGACGCCCGATCTTCTGCTCGGGATCCGAGATCATTTCGTTCCATTGCGCGATCCAGCCGACGGTTCGCGCCAGCGCGAAGATCGCCGTGAACAGGCTGACCGGAATGCCGAGCGCGCGTTGCACGATGCCCGAGTAGAAATCGACGTTCGGATACAGTTTGCGCTGCACGAAGTAATCGTCCTCGAGCGCGATCTTCTCCAGCGCCATCGCCAGTTTGAACAGCCGGTCGTCGTGCAGCCCCAGGTCCTCGAGCACTTCGTAGCACGTTTCGCGCATGAGCTTGGCACGCGGATCGTAGTTCTTGTAGACGCGGTGGCCGAATCCCATCAGCTTGACGCCGGAATTCTTCTCCTTGGCGCGCTTGATGAACTCGCCGATCTTCGACACGTCGCCGATTTCCTCGAGCATGTTGAGCGCCGCCTCGTTGGCGCCGCCATGCGCCGGACCCCACAGGCAGGCGATGCCGGCGGCGATGCACGCGAAGGGGTTGGCGCCCGACGAGCCCGCCAGCCGGACCGTAGACGTCGACGCGTTCTGCTCGTGATCGGCGTGCAGGATGAAGATGCGATCCAGCGCGCGCACCAGCACGTCGTTGATCTTGTACTCCTCGCAGGGCACCGAAAACATCATGCGCATGAAGTTCGCGGTGTAATAGAGCTCGTTGCGCGGATAGACGAAGGGCTGGCCCAGCGTGTATTTGTAGCAGGTCGCGACCAGCGTCGGCAGCTTGGCAATCAGCCTGATCGCCGATACTTCGCGGTGGTGCGCATCGGTGATGTCGAGCGAGTCGTGATAGAACGCCGAGAGCGAGCCGACGACGCCGACGAGCATCGCCATCGGATGCGAGTCGCGCCGGAAGCCGCGAAAGAACTGGTTCATCTGCTCGTGCACCATCGTGTGCTGGGTGACGATATGCACGAACTCCGCCTTCTGCGCCGCAGTCGGCAATTCGCCGCGCAGCAACAGATAGCAGACCTCCAGAAAGTCGCACTGGATCGCGAGTTGCTCGATCGGATAGCCGCGGTAGAGAAGCTCGCCCTTGTCGCCGTCGATATAGGTGATCGTCGAGGCGCAGGCCGCGGTCGACAGGAAGCCGGGATCGTAGGTGAACTTACCGGTCTTGCCGTACAGCGTCCGGATGTCCGCGACCTCGGGACCGATAGTGCCGGGCAGGATCGGGAACGTGACGGAAGGCGAGCCGTCGCTGAAGCTCAAGGTGGCGGTGTGGTCGGTCATGTCGTGTCACTCCAGGCGGAGACGGGTACAGATGTGTCCGGTGGCGGCAGCTTTAGACGGCTCTCAATGCTTCCAGCAGTGGCTTCACCGCGGCATCCTCGTGCTCTTGCCGGCCCGAAAGCAAATCCCACAATTCGTTGTCGCTCAACTCCAGAAGACGGTCCAGCGCGGCGATCTCGCCATCGGTAATCGCCTCGCCGCGCGCGTCGAGGAACCGCTCGAGGATCAGATCGTTCTCCAGCATTCCCCGCCGGCAGCGCCACCGCAGGCGGTTTAGCTCGACGAGCGTGGCCACGGCCTGCGGTACGGCGAGCGGAAGCGCCCTGCAGACAGCATATTGGGGCGAAGCAAAGCGAATTCACACCGCCCGCTTGACCATCAATTCCTTGATCTTGCCGATCGCCTTGGTCGGATTCAGGTTCTTCGGGCAGACGTCGACGCAGTTCATGATCGTGTGGCAACGGAACAGGCGATACGGATCCTCGAGATCGTCGAGCCGCTCGCTCGTCGCCAGGTCGCGCGAATCCGCGATAAAGCGGTACGCCGCGAGCAGTCCCGCAGGACCGACGAACTTGTCCGGGTTCCACCAGAACGACGGACACGCCGTCGAGCAGCACGCGCAGAGGATGCATTCGTACAGCCCGTCGAGCTCTTCCCGCTCTTCGGGCGACTGCAGACGCTCCTTTTCCGGCGGCGGCGTGTCGTTGACCAGATACGGCTTGATCGAATGGTATTGCTTGAAGAACTGGCTCATGTCCACGATCAGGTCGCGGATCACCGGCAGGCCGGGAATCGGTCGCAGCTCAACCGGCTCCTTGAGCTCCTTCAGATTGGTGATGCAAGCGAGCCCGTTCTTGCCGTTGATGTTCATCGCGTCGGAACCGCAGACGCCTTCGCGGCACGAGCGCCGGAACGCGAGCGTGTCATCGTACGCCTTCAACTCGATCAGCGCGTCGAGCAGCATGCGGTCGTGCGGATCGAGCGCAATGTCGTAATCCTGCATGCGCGGCGTTTGGTCCTGGTCGGGGTTATAACGGTACACGCGAAATTTCATTTGTTTCTCCACCGACCGAGCAGATGGCCCGCAGGCAAGGCGCCCCGGAGTGAGCGACCGGAGCGTACACGGTAGTACGTGAGGATCGCGAACGAGGAGCAACGCAGCCTGCGGGCCATATGCGAAGGTCGGCTAGTAGGTACGTGCCTTGGGCGGGAAGGCGTCGACTGACAGCGGTTTCAAGTTTACGGGCTTGTACGCAAGGCGGTTGCCGTCGCGGTACCACAGCGTGTGCTTGAGCCAGTTAGCGTCGTCGCGGCTGGGATAATCGCTGCGGGCCTGCGCGCCGCGCGACTCGCGCCGAGCGTGGGCCGATACGATCGATGCCTTGGCGACCTCGATCAAGTTGTCGAGCTCGAGCGCCTCGACCCGCGCGGTATTGAACGTCCTGCTCTTGTCCTTGATCGCGACTCGCTGTACGCGCTGCTCGAGCTCCCTGACCCTGGTCACGCCTTCGGACAGGAGCTGCTCGTTGCGATAAACCCCGCAGTGCGCCTGCATCGTTCGGCGCAAGGTCTTGGCGACTTCCGCAACCTGCTCGCCCGAAGTCGCACCATCGATGCGCGCGAGGCGCACCAGTGTGGCATCGGCAGCTTCTTTCGGCAGCGCTTTGTGACTGCGCCTCGGCAGAGCCTGTTCGACGATGTGGTTGCCCGCCGCGCGTCCGAAGACGAGCAAATCGAGGAGGGAGTTCGTCCCCAGCCGGTTCGCTCCGTGCACCGACACGCAGGCGCATTCTCCGATGGCATAGAAACCCGGGACGACCACATTCGGATCCGCGCCGGCCGGCGCCACGACCTGGCCATGGGTGTTGGTCGGAATGCCGCCCATCTGGTAGTGAATCGTCGGAACCACCGGAATAGGCTCCCTGATCGGATCGACATTGGAGAACTTGATCGCGATCTCGCGGATCGACGGGAGCCGCTTCATGATCACCTCCGGACCCAGGTGATCGAGCTTGAGCAATACGTAATCCTTGTGCGGACCGCAGCCGCGCCCTTCCTTGATCTCCTGGTCCATCGAACGCGACACGACGTCGCGCGACGCCAGATCCTTGAGGTTGGGCGCATAGCGTTCCATGAACCGCTCGCCGTTGCAGTTGAGCAGGATGCCGCCCTCGCCACGCACGCCCTCGGTGATGAGCACTCCCGCGCCGTAGACTCCCGTGGGATGGAATTGCCAGAACTCCATGTCTTCGAGCGGCACCCCGGCGCGCGCCGCCATGCCCAACCCGTCGCCGGT
>VBCS01000221.1 GCA_005888955.1 Betaproteobacteria bacterium | reverse complement strand
CGCGCAACTTCGGTGACGCCTTTCTTGTTGTTGTCGAGCTCCTCGAGCGTGAGGATTGGCAGGTAGAGATCGTGCTCTTCGAAGCGATAAAGGCTCGTGGGGTCGTGCATCAACACGTTGGTATCGAGCACAAAGAGCTTGGGAAGGGAGGTCTTGCTGGACTTGGTGATCTGCGGGGCGAGACGAAGTTTGCGCTCGACCATGGGCCTCCTTGTTGTGATCGGTGACTTACGGCTGAATCCTAGCGAGGCCGGCACATGAACACAAGGGATTGTGGGTGTCGGAGTAAAGCGAACGAAGCCCTTGTGGTGGAAAGGGGACAGGCGATTATCCGGTACTTGACCGTCAAACTCGACCACGAACCTGATAGAGTTGCGGTGGCGCCAGCGCTCCACCAAGCGGCCTGCTCCTTCTTGGGCTTCTCCCCGCCGACGTGCACTCTGTTCAATATCTGCTTCGCCTTTCACTGCCGCTCGTGCTCCTGCTGTGCGCTGTCGCCGCCGCGGCCCAGCCGGTTCCGTTCATCCCGCATACCGAAATGGTTGAACTCAGCGGTCATGCGGTGCATGTCGATGTCTACGCACCGGGCGCCGATCCGTCGAGCGGGGTGGCGATCGTCGCCCATGGTTTCATGCGCTCCCGCGGACGACACCGCGATCTTGGGCAAGCGCTCGCGGTAGCGGGTGTCACCGCCGTCATTCCGGACTTGCCATACATTCTCAACCACTGGGGTAATGGCGAGGCCATCGCGGAGCTCACGCACAAGCTGGAAGCAGGCGCGCTCGGTCTGCCGCCGATCGAGCCATCGCGCATCGTTCTGATCGGGACGTCCGCAGGCGGGCTGGCCACGGTGCTGGCAGCGGCGAAGCTGCCGGGGCTGGCCGGCTGGGTCGGTCTGGATCCGGTCGACGGAACGGGCACCGGGGTTCACGCCGCATCGCAGCTAAGCTCGCCAGCGGTGGTGCTGCTTGCGGACCCTTCGGGCTGCAATCTCTACGGCAGCGGCCGCTCGATCGCGCGCGCGGTGCCGACGTTGCTGCGCTCGATCGTGCTCGGCGGCGCATCGCACTGCGACTTCGAAGGCCCGACGAACAAGTTCTGCCAAAGGATTTGCGGCGGCTCATCCTCGGAGATGCAGGCGTTTGCGCGCGAGGAAACCGTCAGGGCCGTTGTCGAATTGCTGCGCGGGTCCCGCGCAAAGCCTATGACCGTCCTGCCCGAACACGCGGAATGAAGCTGTTAGGGAACGCGTGGAATGACTGAGTGAGCGGCGCGTGACCTTGGCGGTCAGAGCGCTTTTACGGCCGCCAGGACTTCCTCGGCGTGGCCCGGCACTTTGATCCCTCTCCACTCTTGTACAAGTGTGCCATTACCGTCGATCAGGAAGGTCGATCGCTCGATTCCCCTGACCTGCCTGCCGTACATGTTCTTTATCTTGATCACGCCGAACTGCTTGCAGAGCTTCTCGTCCTCATCGGAAACGAGCTCGAAGGGAAACTTCATCTTGGCCTTGAAGCTCTCGTGCGATTTCAGGCTGTCGCGCGAGACGCCGACGATCAGCGCGTCCGCCTTCTCGAATTTCTTGTACAGGTCGCGGAACTGCGCGCCCTCCATCGTGCAGCCGGGCGTGTTGTCCTTGGGATAGAAATAAAGGACCACCGGCCGGCCGCGGTGCTCCGACAGCTTGAACGTCCCCCCGGTGGCGGGAGCGGCGAAATCGGCCAGTTTCTTGCTCGGCATGGGTGTCAAGCCGCTCGGGCCAGATCGACGTCGCCGAGGAATTCTCGCCCTTGGCAGAGAAGCGTGCCGCCGCGGCCGGGCACCGTTGCCGGGCCCACCTCGCAGCGCGGCAGCGCAAGCGCCTGCAGCGTCTCGTACCAAGCGCGCATCGGAACCAATCGGTAACCCTGCGCCTTCCACCCGGCGAGGAGCTGCTCGAAAGCCGGTGCCAGGCGCATGCCCTCGAGCTCGGCGTGCGCCGTGAAGACATGTCCGACCTGCGGCGGCGTCGCGGTCAGCGCGAGGACTCGCTTCGCGACATTGGCCTCGGTGATTCCCTCGGTGCCGATCAGTTCATCGAGCGTTGGCAGCGTCGTGGGAAGCTGCGGACAACGGATCAGCTCGGCGTTCCACACCGGCAGGTGCGGGTAGGTGCCGCGGCCGTCGGAGCAGTATTCGAAGCCGAGCACCTGAGTCAGGCGCATGGCGTGGACGTTCATCTGCCAACCCGCCGCGCCGTGCGTGCGCGGCGCTTCCTTGAAGATGTCGGTGAAGCGGTCGCAGGCGAGCTTCATCTGCTTACCGGTCCATTCAGCGCACGCGCCATCGAGGCCGTCCTGCCATTTGACGTGGTCCCAAGCGTGGACGCCGACTTCGAAGCCTTCGTCGCGGGTGCGCCGCATGACATCGCCTGCGCACCGACCGATGTCCGGCCCGGGGAGCAGCGTGCCGTAGAGCAGCGTCTTGACCCCATAGTGGCGAACGACCGAGGTACGCTGAACCTTCTCGAAGAACCCCGGGCGGAAAACCCGCCGGATCGCTCGGCCGGTGTGATCGGGGCCCACGCTGAAGAGGAACGTCGCTCCGGCGCCGTGCCGGCGCAGGACGTCGAGCAGGCGCGGCACGCCCTCGCGCGTACCGCGGAGCGTGTCGACGTCGATTTTGAGGGCGAGGAGCATGGGCGAGTACCTTATACGAATGCGGGTCTGCGATGGATGCGGTATCGGGTAGCAGCGCGATGCGTCAGTCCACGAGCGCGCGCGCTTCGGCCACTTGTCCGCGGTACGCGTCGAAGATGTGCCGCAGCGATTCGTCCATCGTCACGATCGGCTGCCAGTCGAGGTCGGCGCAGGTATTGTCGATTTTCGGTACGCGGTTCTGCACGTCCTGATATCCATTGCCATAGTACGCGTCCGCCGTCGTCTCGACCAGCTTCACCTTCGCCGCGCTTTCCCTGTATTCGGGATAAGTCAGCGCGAGATCGAGCATCATTCGCGCCAGCTCGCGCACCGAGTAATTGTTCCTCGGGTTGCCGATATTGTAGATCTTGCCGCCGGCGACGCCGCCGTCGTTGGCGATGATCTTCATCAGGGCGGCGATGCCGTCGTCGATATAGGTAAAGGTTCGCTTCTGCGTCCCGCCGTCGACCAGTTTGATCGGCTCGCCGCGGACGATGTGGCCGAGAAACTGCGTGATGACCCGCGAGCTGCCTTCCTTGGGCGTGTTGATCGAGTCGAGGCCGGCGCCGATCCAGTTGAACGGGCGGAACAACGTATAGTCGAGCCCTTCCTGCATGCCGTACGCGTGGATAACGCGGTCCATCAATTGCTTGGCGCAGGCATAGATCCAACGCGGTTTCCCGATCGGTCCCAGAACCAGCTCGGATGCGTCCGAATCGAATTCGTCGTCGCGACACATACCATAAACCTCGGAGGTCGACGGAAACACGACGCGCTTTCTGTACCGCACGCAGGCGCGAACGATTGGGAGGTTGGCTTCGAAGTCGAGCTCGAACACGCGCAAGGGCTCGCGCACGTAGGTCGCCGGCGTCGCGATCGCCACCAGCGGCAGCACGGTGTCGCACTTCTTGATGTGGTATTCGATCCACTCCCGGTTGATCGTGATGTCGCCTTCGAAGAAATGGAATCGCTTCTCGGGCAGCAGGTCGGTGATCCGATCGGTCTGCATGTCCATCCCGTAGATCTCCCAGTCGGTCGCGGCGATGATCCGCTGGGAGAGGTGATGGCCGATGAAGCCGTTGACGCCGAGGAGGAGGATTCTGCGCATGGATTGTACGCGCGCAACTGGCGAGCGCGGCGAAATGCGGATTCTACCCGCGTGAACCCAGGTCGACCAAACGCGCAGACATGCTCAGGCCAAGGGCACAGGCACGCCACCCAGGACACGTGCGAGCGAATCGGCGCAAACGATCTCGCCTTCGATCTCCAGCGCCAGAATGAGCAGCGTACCCCCGGCTCCACAATGGGCAACCATGCGCTTGCTTGCTGCCATCAGCGATGGCGTCTTCGCCGCCGGTACCCCCGGGTCGAGCACGCGTGTGCGCAGGATGCGCGCGGGCCGGCCGCGCAGCGAGGTGCGCGCACCCGGATACGGCGGCGCCACGGCGCGCACGAGGTTGTGGATTTCCACCGCGCTCTTCGACCAATCGACGACGCCGTCCTCGGGCTTGCGGCCGCCGAAGTATCCGCCCCGGCTCAAATCCTGCGGTCGGCGCGGTGCCGTGCCGGCGACGAGCGCCGGCAGCACGCCGTCCAACGCGAGCTCCGCCGCGACCGTCACCTTGTCGACCACTTCCTTCGCCGTGTCATCGGGCAGGATCGGCACCGCAGTCTGCGCAACGATGTCGCCGTCATCGGGTCTCTCCGTCATGTAGTGCAGCGTCGCACCGGTTTCGGTCTCGCCGCGAATGATCGCCCAATTCACGGGCACGCGGCCGCGGTATTGCGGAAGGAGCGAGCCGTGCATGTTGAACGCGCCCTGGCGCGCCAGCGCGAGCAGCGGCGCCTTCAGCATCAGCCGGTAATAAAACGAAAACAGGAAGTCCGGCCGACATTCGGCGACTTGCGCGACGATCTCCGCTGCATTCGGATCCGCGGGCGTGAGTACGCGAACGCCATACTCGGCCGCCGTGGCCGCGACGCTGTCGAACCAGATTGTCTCGCCCGGCGTGTCCAAATGGGTGACGACGAGAGGTATCTCGACGCCGTGCGCGAGCAGAACCTTGAGGCAGCGAACGCCCACGTTGTGGTACGCGAATACAACGGCGCGGGTCACGGCGCGCGCGGACTGTCTGATTCGCGCTCGAGCACCGCTTGAATCGTATACCGCGGCCGCTCGCGCACCTGCTGGTAGATGCGACCGACGTATTCGCCGACGAGCCCGAGGCCGAAGAGCAGCATGCCGACAAGGAAGAAGGCGAGGATGTCGCGGTCCCAGAGCGTCGCGAAACCCTCGCGCCATCCGGCGAGGATCAGGCGATTGACGATGACGAT
>VBCS01000034.1 GCA_005888955.1 Betaproteobacteria bacterium | reverse complement strand
GGTCAGTACCGTGAAAATCGATGGATCCGGATGGTCGAAGCTCACCGTGTTGAAGGTATTGAAGCGCGCGAGGTCGTACTTGTACGGCACATGATTGCCGTGCCATGCGACGACGTCGAGCGGCGAATGATCGATGGGCGCGCTCCAAAGGTTGCCTGCAAACTTAGCGACCAGCTCGAAATCCCCGTCGCGGTCCTCGAACGCGGCGACGGGCGCCAGAAAATCGCGCGCGTTGGCGAGTCCATTGGCACCGATGGGCCCGAGCTCGGGCAGGCGAAAGCTCGCACCGTAGTTCTCGCACACGTAGCCGCGAGCGGTCGCGTCCTCGAGTGCCACCTGGAAGCGCAATCCGCGCGGGATGAGTGCGATCTCGCCTGGCTTGACGTCCAATCGGCCCAGCTCGGTCCCCAGCTGCAGCGCACCCTGCTGCGGAACGAGCAGCAGCTCGCCGTCCGCGTCGTAGAAATAGCGCCCGTGCATCGAGCGGTTGCAGGTGTAGATGTGCACGCCGATGCCTGCCTGCATCGCCCTGTCGCCGTTGCCCGCCATGGTGGCGAGGCCTTCGACGAAATCCGTAGGTGCCGTCGGCAGCGGCAGGGGATCCCAGCGCAGTTGCGTCGGCGGCGTCGCCACCTCCTCGAACGGCGCGCTCTTCAGCAGTCGCGCGTCGAGAAGTCGAAACCCACCGTGCGCCACCGCAGGGCGCAGGCGGTACAGCCACGAACGGCGGTTGGCATGCCTGGGCGCCGTGAACGCAGTTCCCGAGAACTGCTCCGCATAGAGGCCGTAGCCGACCTTCTGCGGCGAGTTCTGACCCTGCGGCAAGGCTCCGGGCAGCGCTTCGGTGGCCAGCTCGCTGCCAAAGCCGGGCTGGTAGCGCAAGTCGGCGACAGTATTAGCGCCGGCGCCGCGGCGAGCAGACGTCTTGTTGCGCGCGGCCGTGTCCATCAAGTGGGCTCCCGCTCAAGTCCAGAGCGTGTCGTCATCGTCATCATCGTCGTCGTCCGACCCGCCCTCGTCGTCGTCGGGATCGATGTTGCCGCCGCCTCCCGAACCGCGGTCGTCTTCTTCGTCCTCATCGTCATCATCGTCGATCGGCGGCGTGGGTTGCGGCGTATGGCAAACCAGCCCACGCGACGTTGCCGACAACCGCACGAAAAGAAAGCTTATCGGAGCGCCGAGGAAATCCATCATGGAGCGCATTCGCTTGAATTGCACCGCGCATCCGCCGCGCGGCGTCCGCTTCTATGATCGCACAGAACGCCTCCGACGCGCTCTGACAAGTCAGCGCTTCTGGCTCAACGCAGCAAGCCGCCGCCTAAGCTCGGCTGACCCCAGCGAGGTTTCGTATTCCGTGCGCGAGGACGCCCGCGCGGCGTCGCCGGCGGCGATCGCGTTGAGCTGACGCTTCATCGATGTCACGACCGCGGGGTCACAGGCTTCGATCGCGGCAACGTAATCGGCGACGGTCGCTTCCAGCCGCCTGCGTGCAACCAGCTCGGTCAGGAAGCCGATCCGCAGCATCTCTGTCGCGCGGAGCGTCTGGCCGGTCAGAAAAACGCGCTTTGCCTGCGCGGGACCCACGGCGGCGACGTAGCGGCGCAAGCCGCCGGGATAATAGTGCAGCCCGAACCGCGCGGCGGGCATGAACATGCGCGTGCCGGCGACCCCGATGCGAAGGTCGCAGGCGAGCGCGAGGTCGGTCGCGCCGCCGTACACGCCGCCGTTGAGCACCGCGATCGTCGGCAGGGGAACCCGTTCGACCGCGTCGAGCAGATCTTCGAAGCTGCGATCGAGCCGATCGAGGATGGCGTCGATGGTGAAGCCGGAGCTGAAGGTCTTGCCGCCGGCCCCCGTGAAGACGACGACGCGCACGGACGCCGCTGCGGCGACGCGCTCGAGGTGCGCACGCAATACCGGAATATCGTCGGGATCGATGCGGTTGTGCTCTCGCGGCCGCTCGAAGCGGATCGTGGCGACGGAGCCGGCGATGGTCAGGCTCGGCGCGCTGTCCGCGCGCTCGTTGCGCTTGCGTTTCACCGCTGCAAAGGCGATCGTTACCGGCCGACCATCGCGAGCACGTCGGCCTTGAGGAAGCGCTCGACGACCAGCATGAAGCCGATCGACGGGATCAGCAGCAAGAGCGCGGTGATCGACGAGATCTGATAGTTGCCGCCCATCGTGGCGTTGAACATCAGGAGCGGGAGCGTCGTCACGTCGGGCACGCCGACAAAGTACGTCCCAGTGAACTCGTCGAGCGATTCGAGGAAGACGAAGATGGCGCTGGCGATCAGTCCCGGCATCGCCAGCGGCAGCGTCACCGTACGAAAACAGGTCCACGGCGACGCGCCGAGGTTGCGCGACGCCTCCTCGAGCGACGTATCGACCGAGGCGAATGCCGCTGAGGCGATCCACACCGCGAGCACCAATCCGTGCGAGGCGTGAACCAGCACGACGCCCAATATCGTGCCGTTGAGCCCGATCTGGTAGAACACTTGCGCGATATTGACGTAGACGGGCAGGTTCGGCACCGCCTGCGGCAGCAGGAACACGAGCAGAATCGCCCCGCGCCATGGCAGCTTGAGTCGTGCCAGCGCATAACCGGCAGGTATCGCCACGGCGAGGCTGAAGGCGACGGTCAGCACCGCAATCCACACGCTCGTCCCCAGCGAGGCCAACGCGTTGCCGCGCGGCTGGAACACGCGGTACCAGTAGGTCAGACCGAATTCCAGCGGCAGCTTGTTGGGAAAATACCAGCGCTCGGCGAACGCCCACAGCAACAGATTGAGCAATGGGCCGAAGATCGCGAAGGCGAGCAGCGCGAGAATCAGCGCGCGAAAGATCATCCGCACAGAGGACGGAAGCGCGCTCATCGCCTACTTTCCCTCGACCTGCGCCGCCGCGTGCCGCAGATAGAACACCGCGCCGATCGCCGCCAGTGCGAGCGACAGCAGGCACAGCGCATTCGCCACCGGGTAGTCCCCGTGCGTGCTGATGCGATAAGCGACATCGACGGTCACCATCGTCGGCGAATTGGGATTGATCATCAGCGGTACCGAGAGCACCGAGAGCATGGTCACGAAGGACAGCACGAGACCGACCAGCAACGTTCCGCGCACTTGCGGCAAGACGATGTCGACGAGCACCCGCAGCCGGCGCGCGCCGAGGTTCCGCGCCGCTTCGATGTGTTGCGACTCGACCGCAGCCATCGCGCCGGCCAGAAGCAGCGTGACGAACGGCGCCTGCTTCCATACGAAGGCGACGACGATACCGCGCCAGTCGAGCAGGCTTTGCGCCGACAAGGGCTCGATCAGGCCGCTGCCGATCAGCACGTGGTTGAGCATGCCGTTCTTGGCCAGGAACGTACGCATGAGCTGTCCCGCGACGACAAAAGGGATGAACAGCGGCCAGCGGTAGAGCCAGCGCAGCACCGCCACGGTGCGGGGATGCCCGCCGAGCGTGAGATAACCGGCAATCGCGATCGCGACCAGGCCGATCAAGAGCGTCGACAGCAGGACGATCGCCAGCGTGAACAACAGGTCGGTGGTGTAGTAGTCGAACGACTTCCTGAAGTGCTCGAGGGTGAATTCGCCGCCTTTGCCGCGGAACGCGACCACGCCGGACATGACGAGCGGCGCGACAAAGAACAGGCCGACGACGGCCAGCGCGGGCGCGATCAACGCCAACGCGACACCGCGCCCGCGGAAGATACCCATGGGCGCGGTCATCGCCGCCGTTCTTGAGGAGGCGCCGCTCAAGTCGTCGTCCCGGCGCAGGCCGGGACCCAAGTCTGCGCTATCGACACGACTATATCGTCAGCTTAGATCCCGGGCCTCGCGCTGCGCGCTCGCCCGGGATGACGCGGCTGTCTCCAATCGCTGCGAGGCTTCGCCTCTTGCTCTTGGACATCCGCGTCACTTGAGAACTACGCGCTCATAGCCCTCGACGATGTCCTTAAAGTATGGCGAAAGCGGGAACGGCCGCCCGTATTTCGACAGATCGGCGGGCGAGATGTCGGTAAAGAGCTTGTTCCACGCCGCCTGATCGAGCTTGGGCTGCACGTACTGCGGGTCGATGCCCGGGTACCAGTTGAATTGCTTGATGATGCCGTCGGCCTGAACTTCCGGGCTCTCGGCCAACTCGATGAATTTCTTCGCGAGCTGAGCGTGTGCGGCCTTGGCCGGAATGACGTAGTACATCGGTTGCCCAGGCAGACCCGGCGAGGGCAGCACGAGCTTGATCTTCGGGCTCATGCGTCCGTCGGCCTGCCAGGTATAGAACATGTCGACCCAGACGGGCCCCATCGCGATCTCGCCGCGGTTCAGCATGTCCAGGGTGCCGGCGTTCCCCGGCGTCATCACCACGTATTGGTTGAATTCCTTGAGGCCGGAGAGCGCCTTGTCGATCGCCGGGGCTGCCGATGCGTCGTAGGGCCCCTTCTCCAGCTTGTCGCCCATGCCGCTGTACGCCGAAACCCACCCGGTGACGAAGCCCACGCCGGACATGCCGCCCTTGACGCCGTTGTAGCCGAATTGCTTGGGATTCTTCTTGACCCAGTCGTTCAGCTCGACGAAGGATTTGGGGGGCGCCTTCACGAGATCGGGGTTATACGCGAAGACGATCTGGCTGTGGAACATAGGCATCACGTAACCGTCGACGTCGGCGCCGAGCGCGTTCTTGGCGGTATCCCGGCTGACCAGCTTGCCGACCGAGACGTCGTTGCGATACGGCATCAGCAACTTTTCCTTCACCATCGTCGCCGAGGCGAGCTGATGGATGACGGCGACGTCGACGTCCCACTCGTTGCTGCCCGCTTTCTGCTGTGCTGAAAGCTTTTCATAGATCTTCTGCGAGCCCCCGTCTCCCGGACCGGTGCCGACGGCGCGCACCTTTACCCCTGGGTTCATGGCTTCGAACTTCGGCGCCAGATAATTGTTGACGTAGTCGACCATGTTCTGGTCGCCCGCGGTGACGACGTTGAGCGTCGTCTGTCCCGCCGTGGCTCCGGCGAACGCGAGCGCGGCGGCGAGTATGAACATCCGGGTCTTCATGAATCCTCCTACGACTGGGTTAAGCAGAGTTAAGCAGGCTTCGAATCCTGCGGGAACAATAACAAAGCTGTACGCGGGACGACAACGCATGCGGGCGTGCCCTCGGCGACGCGCTCGGGCGCGTGCACCCAAACTTCCGCGCCGTCGGCGCGCACGCGATAGCGATAGCCCTGGCCGACGTAGACGGACTGGGCGACGATGCCCTGTAATACGAGGTCCTCGCCAGTAGATGCCGCCGCCGAAGCAGGCGCGAGACGCGCCGCATCGCTGCGGAAATGCGCGCGGACGCGCGAGCCCCCGGCCGTCGCCGCGCCGGTCGCGAACGCGCCGTCGCCGGTCAGGATGAGGTCGAGCGCGTTGTCGGCGCCCATGAAGCCGGCGACGAAGGCCGACGTCGGACGATGAAAGATTTCCTCCGGAGCGCCGGTCTGCACGATGCGCCCGGTGTCGATCACCGCAATGCGATCGGAGAGCGTCAGCGCCTCCTCGCGGTCGTGCGTAACGTACACCGCAGTGATGCCGATGCGTTGCTGCAGCGCGCGCAGCTCGTGCCGCAGCTCGAGCCGCACCTTGTAGTCGAGATTCGACATCGGCTCGTCGAGCAGGAGGACATGCGGGCTCACCGCCAGCGCGCGCCCGAGTGCGACCCGCTGGCGCTGGCCACCGGAGAGCTGCGTCACCGACCGCGACCCGAAGCCTTCGAGCTGGAGCAGCTTCAGCATCTCCTCGATGCGCTCGGCGATCGCATCCTTCTTCCAGCTACGCATCCGCAAGCCGTAGCCGATGTTGTCGGCCACGCTCATGTGCGGCCAGAGCGCATATGACTGGAACATCATCGCGGTGCCGCGCGCTTCGGGCGGCAGATGCGCGATGTCGCGGCCTTCGATGAGGATCATGCCCGAGTCGGGAATGACGAAGCCCGCGATCGCCCGCAGGAGTGTCGTCTTGCCGCAACCGCTGCTGCCGAGCAATGCAACCATCTCGCCGCGCTCGACGTCCAGGCTGACGCGGTCGAGCACCGGCGGACCGCCATAGGACACGGTCAGCGCTTCGATCGAGAGGTAGGACGGCATTGGAGACGCGGCAGGGGTGCGAATGCTACAGCGCAAGTATGACGCGGATATGTCCCGCCGGCCAACAGCCGCCATGCGCGGCAGTAATTGGCGCGCTGCGCCTTCCTATGGTCCTCCGTTCACGAGCGCCAGCGTCGTCATAGGATTCAACCCGCCTGGCTTCCGCGTCCGCTGCGATCCTTCCCGGCCAACGACCCGCCTCCGGCTTGTACCGAACAAAAGCGGCAGCTATTTGTTTCATTGCAATATTTATGGCGGCGTCGGCCACGAAGATATGAACGGCGGCGGGGAATCGCGCAAGTTTCTGCCGCGTCGCGGCAGCCCGCCCGCGCGGATCGGGTAGGGTCGACACTGCCGTTCCCGGGTATAAGCACCGAACTCTGGGCTCTTAGTCTCTCGCCCCAGAGCGGCGCGACCCCTAACTCCCCCGGCGGTTGGCCTTTCTCAAAAGTCTGGCACAGCCTTTGCTACCTGTAGGACAAGGGTGAAGGCCCCCAAGTCTTCCCTCGGTAACTCATCGATTTAACTCGGCAAGCTGTTAGATATTCTTATAACCGAGCGATAAGTAACTGAACCAGATGTTCATTTTGTATAACTACATAAGGAAAGATATCATGAATTCGATGAAGCTCAGTAAGGTTTCGAACGCTCTGGTGCTTGCTTCTCTGCTTGGCGTCGGCGCAGCAATGTCCCCCCCGGCTCACGCCGGCAGCGCGCCCGCCAACTTGTCCGTGACCGCATCGGTCACCGCCAATTGCACGATCAGCACCACCGCAGTTGCTTTCGGCGCTTATGACCCGGTCGTGGCCAATGCATCGACGGCCCTGAACGGCAACGGAACCGTCTCCATCGCCTGCACCAAGGGATCGGCTCCGAACATCACCATGGATCTGGGCGCGAATGCCAGCGGCTCGCAGCGGAAAATGCTGGTCACCGGCGGTGGAACCGACGTGCTGGACTATCAGCTCTATCAGCCGCCGAACACGACGCCCAACACAGCCTGTACGTTCCCGGGCAGCACGGTGTGGGGTACGTCGGTCGCAACGACGTTCACACCGACCGCGCCGTCGAGCAAGACAGGACGCAGCTACAACGTCTGCGGCACGGTTGCCGCGGGTCAAGACGTGAGTGTCGGTTCGTACCAAGACACAGTCGTCGCCACGGTCAACTTCTAAGCTTGCGGGCGCGATGAACGCGCCCCGCCCCTGCGCCAGGCGGCGCATTCCGCGACCGCCTGCGCTTGGATCGCGAGCGACGCGAAGTCGCGGCCACATGCCGCGACTTCGGTTCTCGGGAAGCGGATTTGTCATGCCCTTCGATCGACGCAAGC
>VBCS01000032.1 GCA_005888955.1 Betaproteobacteria bacterium | reverse complement strand
GCGACCGACGGGAGGGTTGCGGGCTCGTTGCTGATGATGCCGATGACGCCCTCGAGATCGAGCGGATCGTTGCGGAGGGTGACGGCCTCGGTCTGGCAATGGATGATTTCACAGTGATGGTACATCTGGCGCAGCCGCCGTTCGGCGTCGGCCTGATTGGCGGCCATGATGCATATGTTGTCCACGCGTTGGCCGGTGCGCGTTCGGATATTGAAGCCATATCGGGTCATTGCCGCTCCTCCCACCCGATCAGCCCGCTCTTTGGGGCCGCTCACCGCGGGCGCTCTCGCGGCGTATCAGGCACTTGGTGTCGGGGGTTCGCATGATAGCTCGGATGTCGCACGCAAATAGCATACCGGCCGTTTGCCCGACCCGAAGGGCCCGGCGTCGAGCTTCATAACAGCGCGGTGGCAACGTAGCCTCGCGTGAAAGTTACCAATAGTTTCAGGCGCTCGCTGTAAGTATGTGCCCACTGTCAAGCTACCGGCTCATGCTTGCACCGAGGCATGTCCAACCGGGGCGCGCAAACCTGGCTGCCCTCGGGCGTCATTTGTGGCAAACCAGCGCCGGGGCGCAATGGTTCGGGCGGCGCTGCGTCCGCCCCTCGGAGCCAGGGTTGAATCCCCGGCCTCCGGCAGGAACAGCGCTTAGTCTTCCCCCAGAAGAAAGCGGGTCAATTCCGCGAATCCGGCGCCCGCTTCGCATGCAGTGACGTATTTGGGTGGGGCTGGGAGGCGGTCGGCGAAGCGCCGCACATTGGCAACGCCCACCGAATGCGGGAAGAACTCGAACATCGGCGCGTCGTTGGGCGAGTCGCCGACGAAAACGAATTCTGCCCGCCGAGTGTCGAGATCGAGGCTGAACGCCTCGCGCGCCAATATCCGGGTCATCGTGAGCTTGTCGTAGGCGCCGAACCACCCGTTGACGTGAACGGACGAAACCTTGGCGGTCATGCCTTCGGCGCGCATCAGCGCGACGATCCGATCGACGGCGGCGCGCGATAGCGGCACCACGTCCTCACAGTAGTCGATCGCGAGGTCCGCCTCGCGATAGGACTGGTCGGACGCGATCGCGCAACCCGGCACGGTACGGACGATGTGCTCGCCGATTGCCGACAGCCGCGCCCGGGCCGCCTGCCGGTCGGCGTCTCCGACGGCATACCGCTTGATGAGCTTTCGCGCGCGATCGTCGTGGATCATGTACAGCGCGCCGTTCTCGCCGACCACTGCGTCGACGGGCCACACGCGGGCGATGTGGTCGCACCAGCCTGCGGGGCGTCCCGTGATCGGGATGACGAGCAGATCCGCGCGACGTAGGCGCTCCATGGCCGCATACGCCTCCGCGGTGACCCGGCCGCCCGTGGAGATCGTATCGTCGATGTCGGCGAACACGCCACGAATGGCGCTGCGCGCCGCGTCGCCCATCGCCGTCAACGGTTGCATTACGGCCGCGCTCATTCGTGGCCGTACTGCTCGCGCAGATACGCGGCGACCGCGTTGCGCTGACCGACAGTGAGATGCAATCCGCACTTGGTGCGCCGCCACAGCACATCGTCGGCGCTGCGTGCCCACTCATGCGCTACCAGGTAGTCGATCTCGGCGGCGTAAAGCGTGTGGCCGAAAAACGTTCCGAGATCCCCGGCCATCTTCGCTTCGCCAAGGATTCGCGGCGTACGCGTCCCGTGGCGGCGGACCAGCGCAGCGCGCAGGGCCACGGGCAACGCGGGATACCGCCCGGCGAGATCGCGCTCGAAGGCGACCAGGCCACCGCGCGGCATGTCTCCACCCGGTAGCGGCTCCGCGCGCGTCCAGTCGCCTTTCATTTGCGGAAAAAACGGCTTGAGCTCGGAGAGTGCCGACTCCGCGAGCCGGCGGTAGGTCGTGATCTTGCCGCCGAAGACCGACAACAGCGGCGCCTGCGAACCTTCACCGGTGTCGAGCTTAAGGACGTAGTCGCGCGTTACCGCCGAAGGATCCGCCGTTCCATCGTCGTACAGCGGCCGCACGCCGCTGTACGTCCACACGACTTCGCCCGCACCGATCGGCCGCGCAAGATACGCGTTGGCAATCTCGCACAGGTAGTCGATCTCGCCGCGTGAGATCACCGGCGCTTCAAAATCGTCCACCGGGATGTCCGTCGTGCCGATCAGCGAGAAATCGCTCTCGTACGGGATGACGAATACGATGCGGTTGTCCGAGTTCTGCAGAATATAGGCGTGGTCCTCGGGGTGCACTCGCGGGACGACGATGTGGCTGCCCTTCACGTGCCGTACGGCGGCCTTGGCCGGCGCCGCGCTCACTTCGTCCAGCACCTGCTTGACCCACGGACCGGCGGCGTTGACAAGAGCCCGGGCGCGGACTTCCTCCGTTGCTCCCGCCGAGCGGCCAAGTGTGACGCGCCAGAGCCCGCGATCGCGGCGCGCGCCGACGAGCCGGGTGCGCGTGCGGATCTCGGCGCCCTGCTCCCTTGCGGCCAGCGCGTTGACCACGACCAGCCGCGCATCGTCGACTTTTGCATCCGAGTAGACGAAACCCTTGTCGAACTTGGCTTTGAGGCCCGCACCCCATTTGCTGCGGCCCAGGTGAACGCCGATCGACGAAGGCAACGTCTTCCGTCCTCCGAGATGATCGTAGAGGAATAGCCCGGCACGGATCATCCACGCGGGCCGCAGATGCGGCTCGTGCGGCAGGACGAACTGCAGCGGTGCAATGATGTGCGGCGCAGCGCGCAACAGGATCTCACGCTCGGCGAGCGCTTCGGAGACCAGCCGGAATTCGTAGTATTCGAGGTAGCGCAGTCCGCCGTGAATGAGCTTGGTGCTCCCCGACGAGGTATGCGACGCGAGGTCGTCCTTCTCGACGAGCAGCACCTTGAGTCCGCGTCCCGCGGCGTCGCGCGCGATACCCGTTCCGTTGATTCCACCGCCGGCGATGGCGAGGTCGTAGTCGGAGACTTCGGGAGCGGGCATGCGGGGCGGGTGGCGCGCAGCAGCGCCGATTCTACCGCAGCCTGCCGCGGTGGTTCTGCGCTAACATCACGCCTCGCGCGCCACCGCGTCTTCAGCCGACCAGCCATATGACCATACTGCCCGAGATCGCCGCATCCGTTCCCGAGATGAACGAGTGGCGCCATCACATCCACGCCCATCCCGAGACCGCGTTCGAGGAGACCGCGACCGCAGCCTTTGTCGCCGATAAGCTCGCTTCGTTCGGGCTCGAGGTGCACACCGGGCTCGCGAAGACCGGTGTCGTCGGCGTGCTCCGCGACGGCGACGGCACTGACTCCGCGTCCAGCGCGATTGGGCTCCGCGCCGATCTCGATGCGTTGCACGTGCACGAGCGCTCCGGCGTGCCGTACGCGTCGCGCCACGAGGGCCGGATGCATGCCTGCGGCCATGACGGGCACACGACGATGCTGCTCGGCGCCGCCAAGGCTATGGCGCAGCGGAAGCGTCTGGACGGCACGGTCTATTTCATCTTTCAGCCGGCAGAAGAGAACGAAGGCGGGGGCAGAGTGATGGTCGAGGAAGGACTGTTCGCACGCTTTCCGATGCGCGCCGTCTACGGCATGCACAACTGGCCGCGCCTGCCGGCCGGTACGTTCGCGATGCGCCCGGGGCCGTTGATGGGCGCGTACGACATCTTCGAAATCATCGTCACCGGCAAGGGGGCGCACGCGGCGATGGCGTACACGGGCAAGGACCCGATGCTTTTCGCGGCGCAGGCGATCAATGCTCTGCAGACGATCGTCGCGCGCAACCTTCACCCGCAGGACGCCGGAGTCGTCAGCGTGACGCAGGTGCACGGCGGCGACACGTGGAACGTCATCCCGCAGGAAGTCGTGCTGCGGGGTACGGTGCGCGCCTTCAAGCGCGAAGTCCAGGACCTGATCGAGCAGCGGATTCGCGGCATCGTCGCCGGAGTCGCCGCGACGTTCGATATGAGCGCGACCGTTCGTTATGAGCGCCGCTACCCGGCGCTGGTCAACAGCGAGGCGGAAACGCAGCACGCGATCGTGGCGGCCACTGCGGTCGTTGGCGCGACAAACGTCGAGATCAACCCGACGCCCGAGATGGGCAGCGAGGACTTTGCCTTCATGCTGCAGGCGAAGCCGGGCTGTTACGTCTGGCTCGGTGCCGGACGCGGCGCGGACACGCCGAACATCCACAGTCCGCAATACGATTTCAACGACGACGTGCTGCCGATCGGTGCGAGCTACTGGGTGACATTGGCGGAACAACAGCTCGCGGAGCGGCCGTAGCCCGGTTGATCGGCAGCCCGGGTTGATCCGTAGCCTGGGCTGATCCCGCAGGGCGAAGCCCGGGAACTTCGATCAGATTCGCCGTGGGTGATGTCGCTTATTCGGGGCTGCGGTTGGCCCCGGGCTACGCGCGGCCGCGGCGCAGCCGGCGGATCGCAGCGAGCTGCGCCAGCGCACCGGCGAGCTCGCCCTCGGCCTTAGCGATCTCTTCCTTCGATGTCTTGTTCTGCATCGCTTCCTCGGCGCGCTGCTTTGCCTCCAACGCCTTCGCCTCATCGAGATCGCGCGCGCGGATCGCGGTGTCGGACAGCACCGTCACGACGTTGGGCTGCACCTCGAGGAAACCGCCTTGCACAAAGACGATCTGCTCTTCGTCCTGTCCCGGCAGTTTGATGCGTACCTCGCCGGGCTTGATCTGCGTGATCAGCGGCGCGTGCTTGGGATAGATGCCGAGCTCGCCCATGACGCCGGGCAGAACGACGAACTCCGCCTCGCCGGAGTAGATCGACTCGGCGACGCTGACGACGTCGACGTGGATGGTGTTGGCCATTATTGCAGCGTCTTCGCCTTCTCGACGGCCTCTTCGATCGCGCCGATCATGTAGAACGCCTGCTCGGGCAGGTGATCGTACTCGCCGTCGACGATGGCCTTGAAGCCGCGGATCGTGTCCTTGAGCGAGACGTACTTGCCTGGAGTGCCCGTGAAGGTTTCGGCGACATGAAAAGGCTGCGACAGAAAACGCTGGATCTTGCGCGCGCGGGCGACGGCAAGCTTGTCTTCGGGTGAGAGCTCGTCCATTCCCAGAATCGCGATGATGTCGCGAAGCTCCTTGTACCGTTGCAGCGTCTGCTGGACGCGGCGCGCGACCGTGTAGTGCTCCTCGCCGAGGACATGCGGGTCGAGCTGGCGCGACGTTGAATCGAGCGGATCGACCGCGGGGTAGATGCCGAGCGACGCGATGTCGCGCGAGAGCACCACCGTCGAGTCGAGATGGCCGAAGGTCGTCGCTGGCGAGGGATCGGTCAGGTCGTCGGCAGGCACGTAAACGGCCTGGATCGACGTGATCGATCCTGTCTTCGTCGACGTGATGCGCTCCTGCAGCTCGCCCATTTCGGCCGCCAGCGTCGGCTGATAGCCCACCGCAGAAGGCATGCGGCCGAGCAGCGCCGAGACCTCGGTGCCCGCCAGCGTGTAGCGATAGATGTTATCGATGAAGAACAGGATGTCGCGGCCTTCGTCGCGGAAAAATTCCGCCATCGTGAGGCCGGTCAGCGCAACGCGCAGCCGGTTGCCCGGCGGTTCGTTCATCTGACCGTAGACCATCGCCACTTTCGACTCCGGCAAATTGTCGAGCTTGATCACACCGGCTTCTTTCATTTCCTGATAGAAATCGTTGCCTTCGCGCGTGCGTTCGCCCACGCCGGCGAACACGGAAAGGCCGGAGTGCTGCGTGGCGATATTGTTAATGAGCTCGAGCATGTTCACGGTCTTGCCCACACCCGCGCCCCCGAAGAGACCCACCTTCCCGCCTTTGGCGAAGGGACACACGAGATCGATGACCTTGATGCCGGTCTCGAGGAGCTCAGTCGACGGCGAAAGCTCCTCGAACGTCGGCGCGTCGCGGTGGATCGGCATCCTTATTTCGGCGGCTACGGGCCCCCGTTCGTCGATCGGGCGGCCGAGGACATCCATGATGCGCCCCAGCGTCGCCGGTCCGACCGGGACCGAGATACCCGCACCCGTATTCTTCGCCTTCATGCCGCGCCGCAAGCCCTCGGCGCTGCCGAGGCAGATCGTACGCACGACGCCGTCGCCGATTTGCTGCTGGACCTCGAGGGTGAGATCGGTACCTTCGAGCGTCAGCGCATCGTAGATCTTGGGCAGCTGCTCGCGCGAGAACTCGACATCGATCACCGCGCCGATGCACTGCACCACCGTTCCTTCATTCATGCCCGTTTCCTCAATGCAGATTCAAGTATGTCACTGCGATCAAGCCGCCCCTACATCAAACTGCTGCCGCGCCGCCGACGATCTCCGAAAGCTCCTTGGTGATCGCGGCTTGCCGTGTCTTGTTGTAGATCAGCTGCAGCTCATCGATGATCTCCTGCGCGTTGTCGGAGGCCGCCTTCATCGCCACCATTCGCGCGCTCTGCTCGGAAGCCATGTTCTCGTTGATCGCCTGATAGACGATGGCTTCGATGTACCGGCGCAACAGCTCGTCGAGCACAGTTTTCGCGTCCGGTTCGTATATATAGTCCCACGGATACTCGCGCTTTTCCGTGTCGACGCCCAAGTCGGCGATCGGCAGTATCTGCGTCTGCGTTGGCGTCTGTTTCATCGTGTTCTCGAAATGCGTCGCCACCAGGTGCAGCTCGTCGATCTTGCCGTCGAGATACAGATCGAGCTGGATCTTGACCGGGCCGATCACCTTTTCAAGCGACGGCCGGTCGCCGAGGTTCGTCGCGTACGAAACGATGTCGGCCTTGAGGCGCTGCATGAAGCCCAAGCCCTTGCCGCCGATGGGTGTGACTCGGACGCCGATACCCTTGGCCTGCCAATCCTTGATCTTCGACAACGCCACGCGCAGGGCATTGGTGTTGAGCCCGCCGCAGAGTCCTTTGTCGGACGTGACGACGATCAGCCCGACATTGGTCACCGCGGGGCGCTTCACCAGGAACGCATGCCGGTATTCAGGGTTGGCGAGCGCCAGATGCCGGGCGATGGCCAGCATGCGGCTGACGTAGGGACGCGCGGCACGCATCCGGTCCTGCGCCCTTTTCATCTTCGAGGCCGCGACCATCTCCATCGCCTTGGTGATCTTGCGCGTGCTTTGCACGCTCTTGATCTTGTTGCGAATCTCTTTCGAGCCGGCCATCGCCGCGATTCCTACCAGGTGCCGTTCTTCTTGAAGTCCTCGATCGTCGCGGCAAGCGCCTTCTCGCCTTCGGCGTCGAGATCCTTCGTCGATTCGATCTTTTCAAAGAGCGCGTTGTACTTGCTCTTCACGAACGTGCGCAGGTTGCTTTCGAACGCGAGCGCCTTCTCCACCGGCACGTCGTCGTAGTAGCCCCGGTTGACCGCGAACAGCGTCAGGGCCTGCTCCGCGACCGAAAGCGGCGCGTATTGCGGCTGCTTCATCAGCTCGGTGACGAGGCGCCCGCGGTCGAGCTGCTTGCGGGTCGCCTCGTCGAGGTCCGAGGCGAATTGCGCGAACGCGGCGAGCTCGCGGTATTGTGCAAGCGAAAGCCGGACGCCGCCGCCGAGCTTCTTGATCACCTTCGTCTGCGCCGCGCCACCGACACGCGATACCGAGATGCCGGCGTTGATCGCAGGCCGGATTCCGGCGTTGAAGAGGTCGGTTTCGAGAAAGATCTGACCGTCGGTGATCGAAATGACGTTGGTCGGCACGAACGCCGTCACGTCGCCCGCTTGTGTCTCGATCACGGGCAGCGCCGTGAGCGAACCGGTCTTGCCTTTGACGGCGCCCTTGGTGAAGTGCTCGACGTACTCCGGGCTCACGCGCGCGGCGCGCTCGAGCAGCCGTGAGTGCAGGTAGAAGACGTCGCCAGGATAAGCTTCGCGACCTGGAGGCCGTCGCAGCAGGAGCGAGATCTGGCGATACGCCCACGCCTGCTTGGTCAGATCGTCGTAGATGATAAGCGCGTCCTGCCCGCGGTCGCGGAAGTATTCGCCCATCGTGCAACCCGAATACGGAGCAATGTATTGCATCGCAGCCGACTCCGAGGCCGAAGCGGCGACGACGATCGTGTAAGACATCGCGCCGTGCTCCTCGAGCTTCTTCACCA
>VBCS01000220.1 GCA_005888955.1 Betaproteobacteria bacterium | reverse complement strand
TCGGCACGAACCCGTGCGCGGGCGAAGCCGCATCGGCCACGTCGGCGGGCGCGACGCGCACGTAGTATCCGGCGACACCGCAATCGCGAGCCAGGTCCGTATCGCTGACGTAGGTCCAGCGCTCGATGTTGGCGTTCCATGTGTCAGCGGTTTCGCACAGATATGTGGCGAGCGCAGCTTCGTGAGCCGCAACCGCAAAATCCGCGGCGGCAAGCAACGCGGCGATTTCGACCGCCAGCGTGAAGGGCGAATAACCCGCCTGCTCTTCCCAGCGGTCCTGCTGGGTCACGGGTCCGTTGCGCAGATCGCCCGAGCGCCGGAGCGCGTCGGCAAGCAGGATCGGAAAGCCGGCCTCGTCGAGCTGAATCCCGCTCCAATAAGGCGTGCCATCGATCCACATGTTCTGCGGCCAGTGCCCATCGGCTTCCTGGGTGGTCATGAGATAGGCCAGTGCCTGGCGCGCGCCTTCGGCTTCGCCGGCGGCGAGCAATCCGCCAGCGCTTTCGACGAGGTCGCGTGGCCAGACCAGGTGATAGCCGCCCAGGTCGTCGTCGCCTTTATTGAATCCCCACGGAATCGAGAGACTCGCGATCATCGCTCCGTTGAAGCGCTTGGACTCGTGCGTCTTCAACACGGCGGTCGAGACCCGGTAGAGATCGAACCCGGTGTCGTCGATTTCGCCGAGGTCCAGGCACCGCCGCTGAAAGTCTTCCCATTGCCGCACGTAGTCGGCCACATGCGTGGTGAACGCCTGCAGCAGCGCGGCGCGCGCGTTGTGACCGGCCTCCGAGTCGTTGCGGCCGAAGCCCAGCGCGAGCACCAGGCTGTCGTCGCCGCGAGTGAAGTCAAGCTCGGCGGTGAGTGCGACGTTGCCGTCGGGTGCCTCGGCGAAGCGCCAAGTAAGTTGCCTGTGCGCGGACAGATCCTGCCAGCCGTCGCTAGTCCCGACATAGCCGCAGCTCATGGCGCGAAAGGGCACCGAGCAGGCGAGCGCCAGCGCCGTGCCGTTACGCTGCGCGAAAAGCATCGACATGCCCTTCCACTCGCCGATCCAGGCGCTGTTGCCGTAGCCGAAGTTGTCGATGTGCGGCGCCAACAAAGCGAAGACCGAGTAATCGGCCATCACGCCCCGCAGCGGCTGAAAATGGACGGCCTGCAGGAGAACATCGCGCTGCGTATCGGTGAGGATGGACTTGACAATGCGATAGCGGCCTCGCAGGCAATCGCTCGTGACGCGATAACCCGGCACGCCCTGAGCGAGCGGGGCTACCCGAGAACTCGCGTCTCGCTTCTCCTCCGAGAAGAAATCCTTGCGGTCGGTAACGATGAGACCGAAGTCGCGCGTGTTGGCCTGATCGAGGCGCGGAAAATAAACTTCGTTGATGATGCCGTGCGAAAGAGTGAACCAGACGCGGCTCTGCGCGTCGATCGCGGTGCCGACGCCGCTCTTGGCGCTCGACGTCCAGCGCGGCGGAATGCCCGGATGTCCGAGTGCTCTACCGCTTGATGCCATCACGACTCAGTGTCCTTTCCTTCGCTTAGCTCGAGGACGCGCGCTCTTGGCCGCGGACGGTTTGCGCTTACCTGCGTCTTGCCAGAGGCGAAATCCGCCAACAAACGCATTGGCTTCGTCGCCTTTGCGGCAACCCGGAGGGAGCTCTTTCAGGTTGTGAACGTTGCCACCGCCGAGCACTACGTCCTCGGGCTCGAGCGCGGCGATCAGGCGCGTGACCACGTCCGCGACATACTTGCGCCATTTCTTCTTGCCGTGCCGCTCCAGTCCGCGACTGCCGACATAGTCCTCGTAGGTTGCTTTTCCGTACGGAAGGTGGCCCAGCTCCATGGGCTCAACGATGCCCTCCACGATCAGCGTCGTACCAAGACCGGTGCCCAGGCCGAGGAAGAGCATTTTTCCACCCTTGTAGCCACCCAATGCTTGCATGGCTGCATCGTTGATAATCTTGATCGGACGGCCGAATGCGGCGCGATAGTCGAACCCGACCCAGCCCCGCCCCAGATTGTGGGGCTCCGCGACGGGCCGGCCATGGAGCACCGGCCCCGGATAGCCGAGCGACACCACGTCGTACTTCCACCTCCCAGCCAGCGCCTTGACTCTGCTGACCATCTGTTCGGCGGTGAGAGTCGGTCCGGACGCAAACTGCCGACGATTCCGCTGCCCGGTGGCGAGTATCTTGACGTGCGTCCCGCCCACATCGACAACCAGCACCTTCATGCGCGAATTTCCGTCTGGCCAAAGTATTCTGCGGATGGCATCAGATCTCGCGCGGCTTCCCTCGATCGTAATGAGCTAAGAACACACCGAACTTTTGGCAGCTCGGGTGTCCAACGGCGCGTGGAGATCACCAGAAGAAAAAGCAAAGTATTCCACTCGACAGCGGCTGCGTGTGGTGCGACGTGATCGGAATCGATGAGCAGGATAGCACGCGGCATAAGGACCTTGGCGCCTAGCAGGCTCGCGAAACTTTTCACGCCCGTCCGCATTCTCCTCCATTAAAATGCCACCAACGCTTCCTGGACGGATATGCAATGGGATTTGAGCGCCTGCCGGATTCGTCGCGACGCGTCCACGCCAAGGCGAATTCACGATTACCGAAGGCCGCTCATGGTTGAGGTATCCGGGCCCACAGACGAGGCGTTGCTCGGCGGGCTTCAGCGCGCCGCGTTCGGTTACTTCCTGCAAGCGGTGAATCCGGCGAACGGCCTGATCGCGGACAACTCGCGTGCGAACGTTCCGGTCAGCATCGCGGTCGTCGGATTCGCGCTATCGAGTTATGCGGTGGCAGTAGAACACGGTTGGCTCGCGCGGGCCGACGCCGTGGAACGCAGCCTCGCTGCGCTGCGCTTTTTCCGTGACAGCGATCAAAGCGGCGGTCCCGGGGCAACCGGTTACAAGGGGTTTTACTATCACTTCCTCGACTTGCACACCGGCTTGCGCGTCTGGCGCTCGGAGCTGTCGATGATCGACACCGCGCTGCTGATCGCCGGCGCCCTGACCGCGAGTATGTACTTCGATGCGAATACTCCTGACGAAATCGAGCTGCGAGAACTCGTCGACATGCTGTACCGCCGCATCGACTGGCGATGGGCGCAGGGCGGAGGCGAGACGCTCAGGCAAGGCTGGAAGCCGGAGTGCGGATTCCTGCACTACGGCTGGGAGGGTTACAACGAGGCGATCGTGCTCTACGTGCTCGCGCTGGGCTCGCCGAGCCATCCGCTCGAAGGTGCCTGTTACCGCTCGTGGACGGCAACCTACCAATGGGAGAATCTGTACGGCTACGATTTTCTCTATGGCGGTCCGCTATTCGTGCACCAGTACTCACACGCCTGGATCGATTTTCGTGGAATCCGGGACCGCTTCATGCGCGAGAAGCGCTGCGACTATTTCGAGAACAGCCGGCGTGCCACACTCGTCCAGCGCGAGTACGCCCAGCGCAACCCGAACGAATTCGCGGGCTACGACGAGCACTGCTGGGGTCTCACCGCGTGTGACGGGCCGAGCGACGAATTACCCGATGTGACCGGGGAGCCACGGCGCCTGTTCGGCTATGCCGCGCGTCGCTTGCATCGCTGCCGTTTGCGCCGGACATCGCCCTCGATGCCGCGCGTAACATGCTTTTGCGCTATCCCGAGATGCTGTCCGAGTCACGCTACGCCAGCGGCTTCAATCCAAGTCTTGCGACCGCCGATCATCGCGCCTGGATATCGCCTGGCCACTTCGGGCTCGACCAGGGCATCGTGGTCATGATGATCGAGAACCATCGCAGCGAGTTGATCTGGAGGCTGATGCGCGACTGCCCTTATATTCGCGCCGGGTTGCGTCGTGCCGGGTTCCGCGGCGGCTGGCTGTAGCGCCTCCGTTCTTGCGGATTCTTTAGATGCAGCAACGCAGCAGCCCAGGCGCAACGCTTCCTCAGGATGCGTACGAGCAGGAGCGGATGGAAAACCTGCGCCCGCCGGGATGGCGCAATCCGCCGCCGGCGGGCCGCTACAGCCTGGTGGTCGTCGGAGGCGGTCCGGCGGGACTGGTCGCGGCGAGCGCGGCGGCATCGATGGGCGCCAAAGTCGCGCTCGTCGAGCGAGCGCTGCTCGGCGGCGGCTGCCTGAACGTCGGCTGCATACCATCGAAGACGATCATACGAACGTCCCGGCTGTACGCCGAGATGCGTAACGCCGAACACTACGGCGCGCAAATTCCCGCCGATATTCGCGTCGATTTTGCCGCGGTAATGCAACGCATGCGCCGCATCCGCGCCCGTATCAGCCGCGTCGATTCCGTTCAACGTGTGAGTGCCGCCGGCGTCGATGTGTTTCTCGGTGAAGCGCACTTCACCGGAACCGACGCGCTGTCGGTGGACGGCACCAGGCTGCGCTTCAGAAAGGCGGTGATCGCCACGGGCGCGCGACCCGACACGCCGTCGATTCCCGGCCTGGTCGAAGCAGGCTTTATGACCAATGAAGACGTATTCGACCTGACCGAGCTGCCTCGCCGCCTGTTGGTGATCGGCGGCGGTCCACTGGGCTGCGAGCTGGCACAGGCGTTCTGCCGCTTCGGCGCGCAAACGACCATCGTGCAGGCTCTGCCGCTGTTTTTGCCCAAGGAAGAACGCGACGCCGCGCAGCTTCTTTCCGATGGCTTTGCGCGCGACGGTATCGAGGTCAGACTCAATACCGAAGCCGTCAAGGTGCGCATGGAAGACGGCCAGAAACTCG
>VBCS01000219.1 GCA_005888955.1 Betaproteobacteria bacterium | reverse complement strand
TTCCCCCGCTGCCATGCCCGCGGCGGGCGGAAGCCGTCCAATTTTCGGCACCAACCCGATCGCAGCGATCTTTCCGCGTCCGCACGCAGCGGCATTGCTGATCGATCTTTCGCTGTCGGAAGTGGCTCGCGGCAAATTGATGATCGCGGCGAAAGAGCGCAAGCCGATCCCGCTTGGCTGGGCGCTAGATAAGGCGGGCAAGCCGACGACCGATCCCAAGGCGGGCCTGGAAGGAAGCATGCTCCCCTTGGGCGGAGCCAAAGGCGCGATGCTCGCGCTCGTCGTCGAGCTCCTGGTAACCGCGCTTACCGGCGCTGCGATCGGGTTCGAGGCGACATCGTTCTTTGTCGACGAAGGCAATCGGCCGCGGCTGGGACAGGCGTTTCTGGTTATCGACCCCGTGGCGCTTTCGGGCCGCGTGGTCTACGACGAACGCGTCGAAACCTTGATCGCCGCGATGACGAAAGACCCCGCAGTGCGATTGCCCGGCGAACGGCGGTATGCGTTGGCAGCCAAGGCAGCGAAGGAGGGAGTCGGAATCCCCGCCGCACTGCATCGCCAGCTCATCGAGCTCGCCGGGTGATCACGACATCGCCGCACCGATCGTCTCCCGCAAGGCGCTGAAGATCCCCGGCGTGGCGGCGATCACTTCGTTGCTGCGTAGGAAGTCCGCCCCGCCGGCGAAATCGCCGACGCGCCCCCCGGCTTCCTGCACGAGCAGTGCGCCCGCGGCGACATCCGAGCTCTTCAGACTCATGACCCACAAGCCGTCGAGACGGCCTGCGGCGACATAGGCGAGGTCGAGCGCGCAGGCGCCGGCGCGCCGGACACCCGCGCCGCGGCCGATCAAGGCATGGAAGATCGGGAGATAGGCCTCGAGCTTGGGGCTTTTCCGGGTCGGGAACACCGTGCCGAGCAGCGCGTGCTCGAGCTTCGAGCAGGCCGACACGCGCAGCGCGACGCCGTTCAATTGCGCGCCGCGCGCCTTGATCGCGGTGAAGAGCTCGTCATGCACCGGATCGAGCACCACCGCGTGCGTGAGCTCGGCACCGTGCGCGAGCGCAATGGAGATTGCGTAGTAGGGATAGCCGTGCACAAAATTTGCGGTCCCGTCGATCGGGTCGACGATCCAGCACCACGTCGAATCGGGATTGCCTCTGCGGGCGGCGCCGCGTTCGTCGCCGACGACGGCGTGGTCGGGGAAGGCCGCAAGGAGGGTCGTCACGATCGCGTTCCCGGCTTCCGCGTCGGCGGTGGACGCGATATCGCCATGCTCCTTGGAGAAGGCGGGGAGACGCTTCAAGTCGTGCGCCGCATCGCTGATGACCGCCGCTGCGTTGCGAGCGGCCCGGACCGCGACCGCCAAGGAAGGATCGCTCATTTCTCGCTATTGTAGACCACAAAATCGAGCGGCCATCGTCGGCCGCGGCCGATCGATCAACCCAGCTTGACTCCGAGCATCATGCCTGCGTCCTCGTGCTCGAGATTGTGGCAATGGAATACGTAGGTTTGCTCACCCGGGAAGGGACAGCTGAAGTCGAGCGCGATCTTCACGCTCTCGCCTGGCCAGACGAGCACGGTGTCCTTGCGGCCGAGATCGGTGGCGAGCCGCCCGCGATCGTCGACTCTAAGCGCCGCAATCGGGCCAGGGCTGGTCTGGCGCTCCAGCACCTCGAAGTTGAAGCCGTGCAGGTGCATCGCATGC
>VBCS01000218.1 GCA_005888955.1 Betaproteobacteria bacterium | reverse complement strand
CGCGCACGATCTCGGCGTAACGACGTATGTTGGCCGCGGTCGGCACGTTCTCTACCAGCGCGCCGAGGTAGACCATGCCGCCGATGTAATCGAGCTTCTTGAGCGAAGACAGCGTTTCGCCGACGGTGACCACGTCGGCGGGCTTGTTGTCGGCGATCAGGCTCATGATCGCGTTGAACACGACGCGGTGCGCGTCGCTGTAAAAATCATCGGCGCCAAGTATGTCGCCGATTCGGTCCGCCGCGGGATTCTCCAGAAGCAGCCCGCCCAGCACGGATTGCTCGGCCTCCAGCGAATGCGGCGGCACTTTCAGCGCTTCGATCTGGGTGTCGTTGGGCATCGGCGGGACCTTCGAACAGCTCCACGATTTTATCAGGTCGCCGCTCGCGTTTCAGGTAGACCGAAGGTCGAGCCGACAGCCTTCGCCGCGCCGTGTGTGCGAGGCATTCTGCCAAGGAAAAGGGGCCGTCACCGGCCCCTTGGCGTCGGGGGAGGCTTTAGCGTCAGGCGGGGTTACCGGTCGTGTCGCCCAGCACGGAAACCGTGATCTGGGCGGCGACATCGGTGTGCAAGGCGACCGTCAGCGGGAACTCTCCCACATGCTTCAGCGGTCCCGAGGGCATCCGGATCATCGCCTTCTCGACCGCATGGCCCTGCGCCTTGAGCGCCTCGACGATGTCGACGTTGGTCACCGAACCGAACAGCCTGCCGTCGACGCCTGCCTTCTGCGTGATCTGGATCGCCACGCCTTCCAGCTTGGCCCCCTGCTCCTGCGCCGCCGCGAGCTTCTCGGCCGCAACCTTCTCCAGCTCGGTGCGTTTTTCTTCCAGAAGCTTCAGGTTGTCCGGCGTTGCACGCTTGGCCTTGCCGTGGGGGATCAGATAATTCCGCGCAAATCCGGGCTTGACCTTCACCACCTCGCCGAGGTCTCCGACGTTCAGCACTTTTTCGAGCAGAATGACTTGCATGTCTGCGTCCCCGGTCAGTGCAGATCGGTGTAAGGCACCAACGCCAGGAATCGGGCGCGCTTGATCGCGGTCGAAAGCTGGCGCTGATAGTGCGCCTTGGTCCCGGTGATCCGCGCGGGCATGATCTTGCCGTTTTCCTGGATGAAGTCTTTGAGGACATCGACATCCTTGTAGTCGATTTCCTTGACGCCCTCGGCGGTAAAGCGACAGAACTTCTTGCGCTTGAACAGATTGTTGCCGCGCTCGCGGCGCTTGCCGTCCTTGCCTTTTCCTTTGCCTTTGGCAAATTTCGAGCTTCTTCCCATCGGGCGGGGCATTTCAGTTTCCTTCCAGTAGTTCGAATTCGTTTACGTGCAGCGCCACGCTGGTGCCGGTACGGTAGCGGCGAGCCAGGAAGCCGCGGCAGCGGAGCCGCGCACCGACCGCCACCGACGAGAGGTCTTTCGCGATCGGACCCAGCGCGACCGCGGCGAGCTCGCAGGCCACGCGCCGCTCGCCGTTGGCTTCGGTCTGCATCGACTCGTGCGCCAGCTGAAAATCCAGGGCGGCTAAGCCGGCCGGTGTGAAGCGCAGATCGTCGCGCGAAGCAAGCCGCGCATCGAGCGTCATGGCGTTGACCGGCACCTTAAAGCGCCACGCTCAATCGGCCGCGGCTGCGCCGGACGGCGCAACCGCCGGACTGCCGGCGAGCGGAGCGCTCGTCGGCGCTCCCTGCGGGGAGAGCGACCTGGACTTTTCTTCCTTCATCATCGGCGACGGTCCGACGACCGCCTCGCGCATTGCGACGATCAGGTGGCGCAAGACGGCATCGTTGAACTTGAACGCGTGCTCGAGCTCGGTGAGCGTGGCGTTGCCGCACTCGATGTTCATCAGCACGTAGTGCGCTTTGTGCACCTTGGCGATCGGGTACGCGAGTTGGCGCCGGCCCCAATCTTCGAGCCGGTGGATACGGCCACCCTGGCCGCTGACCATCGTGCGATACCGTTCGACCATCGCGGGCACCTGCTCGCTCTGGTCCGGGTGCACGATAAATACGATTTCGTAATGACGCATGCAGATCGCTCCTCATGGACGTTGATTGGGCGTGGGCTCGTTCACCGAGCGTCGCCGACGGCCTCCCCTTCTGCGCAGGGTGAGGCAAGGGAATCGATAATTATGCAGGAAATTTGAAGCCAGATCAATGGGCTAACTGAACCACGAGCGCCGATCACCACCGCTGCGCAGCCCGCCCGCGGCTTCAGCGGGGAGCGTAGTGCGAGATTGGAGAGGACGCGGCGGCAGCGGCGAGCGCCGTATCGCGCTCGGCCTTCGGCATTCCAGCCAGCGTCTTTACGCGCGCGTAAAGGCGCGCGAGGTCGCTGTCTTCCGCGGCGAGCAGCGCCTGGAATTGCGGCACTTTCTGAGTGTAGAGCCCGACCGAAGCCAGGCTCGCATTGTTCGGCCCCTGCGCAAACCAGTAGTCGTACGCGCCGAAGCCATCCCATTCGCGCTTAAGCGACGCGTATTCCGAACGCATGGCGTCGAAGGTAGCGGTCTTGGCTGCGAGCTTGTCCGCATCGCTGCTGCTGCTCGCGTAGAGCGCAACGAGCTTGGCCCGCGTGTGGTCGACGAGCCTGCGGAAGCCGTCGCGATAACGCCGGCTCGAGGCGAACTGCAGGTCGAGACTGGGATCGTGCTGCGTTGCGAGCCAGCGGCGAAGGCCCTCCTCCTCGACGGCGACTGCGAAAGATTCGTTGAACACCGTATCGTCCTTGGCGTAGGCGACCTGGTGCGCGAGTTCGTGAAAAATCAGCCGCGCGATCTCGGTGTCGGAATAACGCAGAAACGACGACGGCATTGGGTCGTCGAAATACCCGAGCGTCGAATACGCCGGCACGCCGCCGATGTACGCGTCGTCGCCACTGGCGACCAGATGTGCCGCTTCGGACCGCGCATCGGCTTCCGCGAAGTAGCCGCGATAATTGACGCAGCCCGCGATGGGGAAGCACCACTGCCGCGGGTTGAGCGACAGTGCGGGCGTGGCGAAGACGTTCCAGAGCACGAAGCGCCGCCCCAGATCCGTGTAGCGGCGATAGCTCGCGTTGTCGGGCAATCCGAGCTCGCGGCTCGCATACTCGCGGATCGCGAGCACGCGCTCGAGCTTGCGCTTGACGCCCGGATCCCGGGTTGCATCCAGCACCTCGGCAATCGGCTGCGCGCGTCCAAGCAGGTCGAGCTGGCCGGAGATGCCCTGCCAGTAGTACTCCGCAGTCGAGCAGCCGCCGACGGCCAATGCCGCCGCTCCGGTCCAGGCGAGAGCGAGCAGTCTCATTGCGGTCGCAGGGTGGGCAACCAGCGGGCGAGTCGGTGCACACCTTCCTCGAGGAGCGGCCTGGCGATCGTGTACGCGAACCGCACATGCGCCTCGGGGCGGTGCCGGCCGAAGTCGATGCCCGGTGTGAAGGCGACGCCGGTGGCGTTGAGCGCCTCGAGCGCAAAACGCTCGCTGTCCATCCCGAAACCCGAGCAATCGGTATAAATGAAGAAGCCGCCGGTGGGTGTCACCGGGATGCCGAAGCCCAGCTCCCGCAACGCGGGAACGAGGAAGTCGCGCCGCGCGCGGAATTCGTCACGGCGGGCCTCGACGATCGCATGCGTCTCACCAGTAAAGCACGCCAGCGCGGCGCGTTGCGAGAGCGTCGCCGGTGAAATGTACAGGTTTTGCGCGAGCTTCTCGATGTCGCGCACGTGTCGCTCGGGCGCAACCAGCCAGCCCAAGCGCCAGCCGGTCATGTTGAAATACTTGGAGAAGCTGCTGATGACGAAAATTTCATCGGACAACGCGAGCGCAGTTCGCGGCTGCCCGGCGTAGGATAGGCCGAGGTAGATCTCGTCGACGATCAGCGCTCCGCCTCTCGCCGCCACGGCGAGCGCAATGCTTTCCATCTCCCCCCATGGCACGGTCGTTCCGGTCGGGTTCGACGGTGAGGCGATCAGTGCGCCGCGCGTACGCGGCGTCCAGTGCTGCGCGATCAGGTCGGCGGTAAGCTGGTAGTTCGACTCGGGCCCAACTGCGATGCCGACCGCTTCCCCCTCCAGCGTGCGTACGAAATGGCGGTTGCAAGGATAGCCGGGATCGGCGAGAAGGATCTGATCGTCGCGATTGACGAGCAACGCCAGCGTCAGCAACAGCGCGGCCGACGATCCTGCGGTAACGATGATCCGCTCCGGGGCAATCGCGGTGCCGTAGCGCGCGTCGTAGTAACCCGCGATCGCGCGCCGCAACTCGGGCAATCCGAGCGCGGAGGTGTAGTAGATGCCACCGCCAGCGATGCCGGCCAACGCGGCTGCCATCACGGGTTCGGGCGTCGGAAAATCGGGCTCGCCGATTTCCATGTGGATGACACTTCTGCCCGCGGCCTCCAGCGTCCGGGCCGCGGTCTGCACTTCCATCACATGAAACGGCGCGATTTCGTGTACGCGCGCCGCGGTCTTACTGCGGGCATCCATCGAAAGTCTGATTGTCGGCCTGGCAAAAGGTGCTATGGTAACCGCATCGGGTCGCAATGGAACCGCNNNTGTCGTCTATCAGGACAGCCCTTGCCCTCCGGGACGGGAGCTGCGCAATCTCGACGCCGACCCCGCGACGCTGAGCGTTGTGCCAGGCACGGCGGTGCCGGCGGCAAAATCGGCCTCTGCGCCCGCGGCCAAACCAGCGCGGGTGCGGACGGGCACGGTGAAGATCAAGGGGGGCAATCCCGCAGAGCGCAAGTTCATTCAGGCCGGCATGAGCGAAGCCGAAGTCATACTCAAGGTCGGGCGCCCGGACGTGGAAGCAAAAGGCCGCGGCAAGCAAGGGCATCGCTGGTCGTACATGCCGACCGCAGGCGATGCCGATACCCTCACGACGCTGACCTTGGCCGGCGGTAAGGTGACGCACGTCGAGCGCAAGGTCGTACGCTAGGGAACCTGATGCGCGCGGTGGTGCAACGCGTCCGGCGCGCCAGCGTCACCGTCGATGGCTTGACCGTCGCCGCGATCGGATCGGGTTTACTCGTACTGTGCGGTGTGAGTCCGTCCGATACCGACGCCGACCGCGAGTGGCTCGCACGAAAGACCGTCTCCTTACGCGTCTTCGATGACGATGCGGGGATGATGAACCGTTCGCTCCGTGACGTTGGAGGCGAGTTGCTCGCGGTAAGCCAGTTCACGCTGTACGCGTCGACACGCAAGGGCGCTCGGCCCTCCTACAGCGCTGCGGCGCCGCCGGAGGTGGCTGCGCCCGGATTCGCGGCATTCGTGCAAGCGCTGGAGCGTGAGCTGGGCAAGCACGTGCCCACCGGGGTCTTTGGCGCCCACATGGAAGTCACGCTCAGCAACGATGGCCCGGTAACGATCTGGCTGGACACCGCGGCGCGCGAATAAGCAGGCGCTTCGAGGCCCGCATGGGGTTGGCCGAAGCGCGGCAAAGCCCTGTAATTCTAAATGGCGTGTGCACGGTCAGCGCAAATAGCAGCGCAGCATCTGGGCTCGCTCTCGCCGCAAGTAGCTAGCTAACATCCAGGCGAGCTTTTGGCTTCGGCCGCGCCTACGGCGCTTAACGTTCGCTCCGCTCACGTTAGCCTTCGCCGAAAGATGGCGTGTGAACCGTTAACGTAGATAGGAGCGAAGCATCCACGCCATTTTTTCATGCTGCTCCATCAGGCCGGTGAGAAAATCGTTCGTGCCGGCGTCGCCGAGCTTGGCGGCGGTTTCCAGGTCCTTGCGCAGGCTGCGAATGACGGTCTCGTGATCGGCGAGCAGCGCGGCGAGCATTCCGCCGGCATCATGATTTTTGCCGGCCTGTTCCTTGAGGCGCGTCAGCTTCAGAAACTCCTGCAAAGACCCGGCCGAGATGGCGTCGAGCGCGCGTGCTCTCTCGGCGACTTCGTCGACGATTTCGTCAAGCGCCTCGTATTGGCTCTCGAAAAACTTGTGCAGCTCGCCAAAGTCGGGACCTACGACGTTCCAGTGAAAGCGCCGCGTCTTGACGTAGATCACGAACTCGTCCGCGAGCAGCGCGTTGAGGATCGTGCCCAGACTGTCGCGCTGCTTCTCGCCGATGCCGATATTCGCTTTCATGCTCCGCTCCTAATGATTGACCGCAAGGCCGGCCGAGAATCGAGCCGCACGAGCCGATGCATCGACTCTACGGAGCGGTCGATCATAAGTCTAATTGATTAACCTTATGCTGATGATAGACGCGGACAATCAAAGCGGGGCTGAGTGCAGTGGCGCCCGCGCCGCGCGGTCGGCGCGATTCAATCGACCAGACGCGATGCGACTGCGGCGCAGCACGAGCGCCGCGTCGAGGAGCTTGCGCCGACCCGAATGCGGGGCGGTCGAGAGCTCATGCGCGATGGCGCCGGCTATGCCTTGTCGACGCTGTAACGGCCTGGCCCGAATGCCAACAACAGCAACGAACCCCCGAGGATCGCCACGTTTTTCATGAAGTGAGCCTGCTGGTCCATCATCTGATCGGGCGGCGAGGCCCAATAGCCGTGAAAAATCGGCGTGATTACAATCAGAAAGACGATGAACGCCATCGCCGCCCACCGTGTCTTCCACCCGGCGATGATTGCAAGACCGCCTCCGCATTCGATGACAATCGCGATGACCGCAAGGACCTGTGGCAGCGGCAAGGCCTTGTCGGCGATGTAACCGACCGTGTCTTCGAACCCGTTGATCTTCAGGAAGCCAGAGAATACGAACGTTCCGGCGAGCAAGATGCGGCCCAGCAGCGCCGCCCAGTCATTTTGTCCATTCATGGGTGCCTCTTTCAAGCCAAGTCGAAGACGATGATACGCGGCGACCGATACTACCAACGCAGCGTCAACCCGGCGACCAGCACTCGGGACGGAGCCGCGTCGTTGAGCCGCACCTGATAGCCGAAATCGACATCGCAACCCTGGCGAACCGTGTAGATCGCGCCGATTCTGGCGACGCCAGGTGCGACCGATCGCGCGCGCTCGGGGTTGGTGTCGACGGCGATATCATAGAGCAACAGCTGCCAGCCGGCACCGACCGTCATGACCGCGGCGGTTGACGCATGAAAGAGATCGCCGCGCGTGAGCGCGTCGCTGCGAGCGTGCGTATAGCCGAGGTTGGCGTGGAGCGCGAGCGGCGCCGCATTCACGCTGGTGACCGCGAGCACGTGATAGGTCGCCCGGCCGGCGCCCAACCCGCGCGCTGCGTCGCCGGTCGGCATGCCGATCCCCGCTCGCGTCGCCAGGCTGACCGCTCCCGCTTCATAGAACCGCCATTTGACGTCGACGGCGGTATCGCCTGCACCGCGGGCCGTGGTCGTCGCGCCATCGCCGGCGGTACGGAACGCGACCCAGGTCGGGCGCAGGATGACGTCGAGTTCCCGCAGCGATCCGTACGAAAGCTGCGGGCCGAACTCGTAGGCGCGCTCGCCGCGATCGCGCGTCCAGGCGTTGCCGAGCTCGAGCTCGAACTTTCCCGCACCTTGGGTGCCGGTATCCTCGCTGATCAGCGGATGCGCCGCGAAGACGTCGGCAGCGCATGCAAGGAGGATCGGCAACGCGGCGCGCCACAGGGCGCGCGCGTCAAAGCCGGTAGGCCTTCTTGGCGAGACCATAGGCAAGCTCCGGCGCGAGCTCGTGGGCTTCGTCTTCGCCGATCCTGTGCTCCGCGACGAGCCGAGCCAGAAAGCGGCAGTCGATGCGTCGCGCGACGTCGTGCCGCGCCGGGATCGACAGAAACGCGCGCGTGTCGTCGTTGAATCCTACGGTGTTGTAGAAGCCTGCGGTCTCGGTCGCCTGCTCGCGGAAGCGTAGCATGCCCTCCGGACTGTCGTGGAACCACCAGGGCGGACCGAGCTTGAGCACCGGATAGTGACCCGCCAGCGGGGCGAGCTCGCGCGCATAGACGGATTCGTCAAGCGTGAACAGAATCACGGTGAGCCCACGCTCGTTGCCGAAGCGGTCGAGCAGCGGCTTGAGGGCGCGGACATAGTCGGTACGGGTCGGTATGTCGGCACCCTTGTCGCGGCCGAAGAGGCCGAGGATCTGTGGATTGTGGTTGCGGAACGAGCCCGGATGGATCTGCATCACGAGCCCGTCCTCCAGGCTCATCCGCGCCATCTCGGTCAGCATCTGGCCGCGAAATGTCTCGGCTTCCGCCGGGCTCGCGACGCCCTTGAGCGCCTTGGCGAACAGCGCTTCGCATTCCGCTTCGCCGAGATCGCAGGTCGACGCCGTCGGGTGGCCGTGGTC
>VBCS01000217.1 GCA_005888955.1 Betaproteobacteria bacterium | reverse complement strand
CCTGCGTCCAGGACACCGCCAGCTCGGGCACCAAGTCGAGTTTCTTGTCACGCCCAACCAGAAACTCGTACACGAGCTGATTGACGTTGTTGGTCAGGCCTTCGTTTTGCGAATGCGGATCGGTCGTTTGCGGGTCGCCGCGGTTGGCCCAGCGCAGCGTCTTGGCGTCGGCGGCGCCGGTGGCAAGCATCGCGGCGATGAGGGCAAGCGTGAGCAGGCGCAGCATGATCTATCCTCCCGGATGAAGATCGACCATGATAACCCCGCATGGCGCCCCTGGAACTAGAGCGGTGGCGGTGCTGAGCTAGAATGCCGCGCCGGAAAGCCCGCGCCCGATGCCACCGACTTCGATCGCCGACCGCCTCCGCGCCGAGCTCTCCGAAGGCATGGCAGTTGATTGGGCGCGGCTCGCGCCCCGCATCGACCGCCTCGAACGACGCGGCCGCGCGCCGCGGCCGTCCCCCGCATCGTCTATCCGCCCGAGCTGCCGGTGTCGGAGCGGCGCGACAACATCGCGGCGGCGATCCGCGATCATCAGGCGGTGATCGTCTGCGGTGGAACCGGATCCGGCAAGACCACTCAGCTGCCGAAGATCTGTCTCGAGCTGGGACGCGGCGTGCGCGGCCTGATCGGACACACTCAACCCCGGCGGATTGCCGCGCGCAGCGTCGCCGCGCGCATCGCGCAGGAGCTCGCGGTAGCTCTGGGCACCATAGTCGGCTTCAAGGTGCGCTTCACGGATCGCACCGGACCCGATGCGTATATCAAGCTCATGACCGACGGCATTCTGCTTGCCGAAACGCAGCGGGACCGATTGCTTGCGGCGTACGACACGATCATCGTCGACGAGGCGCACGAGCGGAGCCTCAACATCGATTTTCTGCTCGGGTACCTGAAGCAGCTTCTGCCGCGGCGGCCCGATCTCAAGCTGATCGTCACGTCGGCAACGCTCGATGCCGAGCGCTTCGCGCGGCATTTCAGCGGGAGCGGCAAGCCCGCGCCGGTGATTCAGGTTTCGGGCCGGACGTATCCGGTCGAGATGCGCTATCGGCCGCTTGCGGGCGACGAAGGCGACGACGAGGAGCCGCTCGAGGAAGCGATCGTCACCGCCGTGGAAGAGCTGTGGCGTGCGGCGCCGGGAGACATCCTCGTGTTCCTTCCGGGAGAGCGCGAGATTCGCGAAACGGCCGACCTGCTCCGCGGCAGTCTCGCACGCCGGCCGTACGCAGGCGCGGTCGAGATCCTGCCGCTGTATGCCCGACTGTCGGTCGCCGAGCAGCAGCGCGTGTTCGCGCCGAGCCGCGGATGGCGGATCGTGCTGGCGACCAACGTTGCGGAGACTTCGCTCACGGTGCCCGGCATCCACTACGTCGTCGATTCGGGATTGGCGCGGGTGCGGCGCTACTCGCTGCGCAACAAGGTCATGTTGCTCCAGATCGAGAAGATCGCGCAGGCCGCAGCAGAGCAGCGCGCGGGCCGCTGCGGCCGGATCGCGCCCGGGGTGTGCGTGCGACTCTACGGCGAGGACGACTTCGCGGCGCGGCCGCGCTTCACCGATCCGGAGATCCTGCGTTCGTCGCTCGCGTCGGTGATCCTGCGCATGGCCGCGCTCGACTTGGGCGAGGTAGCGGCGTTTCCCTTTCTCGAGCCGCCGGGCACGCGCGCAATCGCCGACGGCTTTCAGCTGTTGGCCGAGCTCTCCGCGGTCGACGGCAGCCGGAAGCTGACCCCGCTCGGCCGCGAGCTTGCGCAGCTGCCGGTCGATCCGCGTATCGGCCGCATGATCCTTGCGGGCAGGGAGCAGGGCTGCCTTGCCGAGGTTCTCGTGATCGCGAGCGCGCTCGCCGTTCCCGATCCGCGCGAGCGGCCGCTGGAAAAACAGCAGGCGGCCGATCAGGCGCATCTGCGTTTTCGCGACGAGCGCTCGGATTTCCTGAGTCTTATCGCGCTGTGGCAATTCTTCGCCGACGCGCAAGCCGAGGGGCTCTCGCATCGCCGGCTCGTCGAGCGCTGCCGCGCGCATTTCGTCTCGTACCTGCGCCTGGTCGAATGGCGCGATCTCTATCGGCAACTCGCGGACCAGGTGCGCGAGCTCGGCTGGCGTATTGTGGAGACGTTGCCGGACAAGATCGACGACGTGCGTTACGCCACCATTCATCGCGCGCTCCTCGCCGGGTTGTTGTCGAACATCGGCAGCAAGGCCGAAGATGCGCCAGCACGTGAGCAGCAGTATCTCGGCGCGCGCGGCATCCGATTTTTGCTGCACCCCGGATCCGGTCTGGCGAAGAAGGGACCCAAGTGGGTGCTCGCGGCCGAGCTGACCGAGACCACTCGCCTCTACGCGCGGTGTGCGGCGAAGATCGACCCGGAGTGGGTCGAGGCGGTCGCCGGCGATCTGGTCGAGAAAACGCATTTCGATCCGCGCTGGGACAAGGAGCGCGGCGAAGTCGTCGCCAACGAGCGGGTCACGCTATACGGACTCACGCTCGTGCCGCGCAGGCGCGTGTCGTATGGCGCGATCGCCTCCGCGGCCGCAAGGCAAACTTTCATTCGTGAAGCGCTGGTGGCCGGCGATTTCGAAACCAAGGCGCCGTTTTTCGCGCACAACCGACGCCCCCGACGACAGGATGTCCTGGTCGACGAAGAAACCATTTACGCGTTTTATGCGGAGCGAATTCCCGACGCGATCTGCACGACGGCGGCGTTCGAGCGCTGGCGCCGCGACGTGGAGGTTGCCGAACCCCGGCGGCTGTTCCTGACCCGCGAGGCCTTGATGCGCCACGCCGCGGCCGCCGTTACCGAGGAGCAGTTCCCGGAATTCATCGACATGGCGGGTGCGAAGCTGCCGCTCAAATATCGCTTTGCGCCGGGACACCCCCTTGACGGGCTCACGCTCACGGTGCCGCTCGCGCTCTTGAACCAGCTCGACCCGGCGCGGCTGTCGTGGCTCGTTCCCGGCATGATCCGCGAAAAGGCGACCTGGTATTTGAAGGCGCTGCCGAAAGCCTGGCGCAACCGACTCTCGCCCCTGCCGGAAGTCGTCACCGCGTTCCTCGAGGAACAGCCTGCAGCGAAGGTCGCGTTGCCCGATGCATTGCGTGCCTTTGTGGCGAGACGGCTCGGGGATCCGCCCCCGCCGGGCGCATGGAATGCCGAGGAGATTCCACCGCATCTGCGGCTCAATGTGCGCGTCGTCGACGCGGCGGGCCGGGAGCTCGCCGCCGGTCGCGACCTCGCGGCATTGCACTTGCAACTTGGGGAGGCGGCGCAGCTCAGCTTCGCCGCAGCGGAACCGGCGTTCGAGCGCAGAGGCATCCGGTCCTGGGATTTCGGCGATCTGCCCGAGACGCTGACCGTGCAGCGCGAGGGCCGCCGGCTGACCGGTTATCCGGCGCTGGTCGACGAGCGCGACGGCGTCGCGCTGAAGCTCCTCGATACGCGAGCGGCGGCCGATGCCGCGACGCGCGACGCAGTTATCGCACTCATGCGGCTGCAACTCAAGGACGCACTGCGGCAGTGGGAGAAGGGCGGCCCGGGTTTCGTCCAGGCGGCGCTCGTCTTGAAGCCCGCGCTGCCGACCGAGAACCTGCTCGCCGACATACTCGCGGCGGTGCGCGACCGCGCTTTTCTCGGCGACGACCCGTTACCGCGTTCGGAGCGGGCGTTTGCCGATCAGGTCAAGCGGGCGCGCGCGCGACTGCCCGCCGTGGCAGAAGGTGCTTTCCGGCTGCTGTCCGCGATCGCCGCCGAATATCACGGGCTCTCGCAACGGATCGCCGCATTACCGAAGTCGCTGCGACCGTTTGCCGTGGACATCGCGGCGCAACGCGATCGCCTGGTCGCGCCCGGATTTCTCGCCGCAACCCCTTGGAATCAGCTCGTCCATATCCCGCGCTATCTGAAGGCGCTCGACCGGCGCGTTGCCAAGTATCCCGAAGACCCCGCGCGGGACGCCAAGCACGCGCAGGCCCTCGCTCAACTTTGGGAGCGCTATCGGGAGCGCGAGCAGGCAGCCCGGGTACGCGGCAGCAAGGAGGCGGGGCTCGACGCCTTCCGCTGGCTCATCGAGGAACTCAAGGTTTCACTGTTCGCCCAGGAGTTGCGCACGCCGATCCCGGTCTCGTACAAACGTCTCGAAAAGGCCTGGAAGGCGCTTTCCCGGAGCTAAACGGGCTTTTGTCGCATTGGCACCCGGAAACCGCGCGTGATACAGTAACTTGGCGGTGAGGTTTGCCAACTGAGATTAACTCGACGCCTCGCCGCTTGCGCCGGGTACGGCCGGGCCGATCGGTCCG
>VBCS01000216.1 GCA_005888955.1 Betaproteobacteria bacterium | reverse complement strand
TCGGCGCGCGCGACCGCGTCGCGCACGCTCTTCTGCAACGGCGTGGGTAACGGGGCATCCTTCGCATCGAGACGGGCCAATGCCACTTCGGCCGAGACGGCGACCAGCCGATCAGCGGTCCAGAGGCTGGTGTCGGCGACGAGCCGATCGAGCGCGGCAGTCCAGGACGCTAGCAGTCGCGCGCGCTCGGGCGATTTCGGCGCAGTCACGAACCCCGCGATTTTGCCGGCGTATTCGGTGAGCGTATCGAAGTTCTCGCGCACGAGCCTGGGATCGGCGAGCACCGCAAGAAGCCGCGCGGTCGCCGACGCGTCGGGGGAGGCCCTCGCGTCCTTCGCCGTTGCGGCCGCGGCCAGCGCTTTGAGCTCGAGCCGCACCGCCGTATCCTTCTGGTCGCTCGGGCACGCCTGCGCCAGCCGCTTCAGCGTCGGCGCGACGTTCTTCTCGGGTATCAGCTGTTGCTCGTCGGTGATCCACGAGTAATACGCGAGCATGCGCCAGTCGTCGGCAGAAAGTGCATGCTTGCCGCCTCCGGAAAGGGCCGCCGCCAACGTGTCCTTGACCGGGCGTGCGCCGTTCATGCCCATCGTCAACACCTGCATGTACTGCTCGGGATCCGCTTCGCCGGGCAGACGCACGATTTCGCGGCCGTCGGGAGTGAAGAGGATCATCGTCGGATAGCCGGAGACGTTGAAGCGCGCGCCGAGCTTTTGCGCGCTCGGGCTGTCGCCGTCGATGTATACGGGGACGAAAAAGCGCGAGCGCTCGATGAAATCCTGGCGATTGAAGAGCGTCGCCTTGACCTGGTTGCACGGCGGGCACCATACCGCGCCCCAATAGAGGAACAGCGGCTTGTGGTCCGCCCTGGCGGCGACGAATGCCGCATCGACGTCGCCCTTGCGCCAGTCGATGCCGTCGGCGTGTGCGGAAGCCGCCGGGCCCTTCGGTGATGCAACGCCGGCCGCTGCCGGCGCTGCGGCTTGTGCGGTCTCGATCGCAGCCGGCGCCGTTGCGGCCCGAGGCTTGGGCGGCTCGGGAGTCTGGGGGCACGCGGCGAGCGCGAGCGTGAGGGCGACAATGGGCAAGTATGGCTGGATTGTCATGGCGGCGGGAATACGTGTTTATCGACGTGAGCGTAGCACTTTCTAAGGCAAGACACGCGCCGGCAGGTTCCGGAACCCGCGAAATCGCGCGCGGCCGTCGCGGACGGGCTCGCCGGCGAGCGCGTAGCGCGGAAACCGGGTGAGGAAACGCGACATCGCGACGCGCGCCTCGAGTCGCGCGAGACTCAATCCGGCGCAGGTATGGATTCCGAAGCCGAAGGCGACGTGTCGATTCGGTTCCCGCGCGATGTACATCCGGTCGGGGTCCGGGAACTGCGCCGGATCGCGATTTGCGGCACCAATGCAGATCGTGATGCGAGAATCCGGCGGGAGCGGCACGCCGCCGACTTCGACGTCTTGCGTCGTGATGCGATTGCCGAGCTGGACGGGACTCTCGAAGCGCAGAAACTCCTCGACCGCCGTCTTCATTCGCTCCACGATCCCGGCCTGCGCGATCAGCGCGGCTTTCTGGTCGGCCTTCTCGCTGAGCGCGTGCAAGGTGTTGCCGATCAGGTTGGTCGTCGTCTCGTGGCCGGCATTGAGCAGAAAGATGCACTGATGCAGCAACTGCGTTTCCGTCAGGCGCTCGCCGTCCTCCTCGCCGAGGATGAGACGCGTCAGGACGTCGGTGTCCGGATCGCGTAAGTGAATGCGGCGGTCGTCGACGAGTGTCTTGAGATACGCGAGCATGTCGGTCACGGCGGTGTTGCCGCGGCTGCCGCGGTCGGGCGTGAGGACCGGCTCGAGCGCGCCGAGGATAGCCAGCGACCAGCCGCGCAGCGGGCCGCGCTCCGCCTGCGGGATGCCAAGCAGGTTCCCGATGATTCCGATGGGGATCGCCGCGGCAAAGTCTTCGATCAGGTCGACCTCGCCTTTCTCCGCCATCGCGTCGAGCAGGCGGTCGACCAGCGCGACGAGCCCGGGTTCCATCGCCGCGATGTGGCGCTGCGTCAGCGCGCCCACGATCGCGCGCCGCACGCGCGTATGCAGGGGTGGATCGTTGAAAATGAGGCTCGTCGTGTGGTGTTCGAGCAAGGGCGAGGGCCCGAACTTCGGCCCGAACTCTTTTTTCTTGTCCGAGCTGAACGCCTTCGGATCGCGATAGACGGGGAGGATGTCGTCGTAGCGCGTCAGGAGCCACGAGCCATCGGGCATCCGCTTCACGGGGTCGTGCTCACGCAGCGCCTGATAGTACGGGTATGGCTCGTCGTAGAACTCCGGTGGCAGACGCCGCAGGTCGAATTGACCGGCGATCTCGCGCGACTGATCGGAAGCGAACTTCAGCGCCATCGGTAGCGCACGCGGACCGGGGAGGGCATGCGGCCATGATAGCGTGCTCGCGCGGCGGCTACGCCCGCAGCTGTCTCCCGCGAGCGACACCCTGAGCTCGATGCGGCAATCCCGGTCAGCGTCAACGCCGGCGCTGGCATGCTCGTTGCTCTGGCGTGGGTTAAGGGAAACGCTTCTCATGGCAAATCGTAGTTCAAGCCGCTTTCGCGCCCATGCGCTACGCCTCATCACGGGGTCGGCGGCGGTTGCCCTGCTCGTGGTCGCGGGCTGCGGCCAGCTGGCGGAAAAAGAGCGGGAGCTGACCTTCCGCGTCGTCCCGGGCACCGCGAGCTGGTTCGACGGCTTGCCGCCGGGCGTCGAGGAGACCGATCTGGCCATCGACGTGGATGGCAAGCCGCAACACATTCACGCCTGGTGGTGGCCCGCCGCGGTGCAGCACGCGCCTGCAATCCTCTATCTGCACGGCTCGCGCTGGAATCTTACGGGCCAGACCAACCGCATCGCACAACTGCATGCTTTCGGTTTTTCGGTGCTGGCGATCGATTATCGCGGCTTCGGCAAGAGCGATGGCGATCTGCCGTCGGAGGAAACGGTCTATGAGGACTCGCGTGCGGCCTGGGACCGCCTTGCGCAACTCCAGCCCGACGCGTCGCTGCGATTCATCTACGGCCACTCGCTCGGCGGCGCGGTCGCCATCGATCTCGCGGCTCACCTCAGCGCGGGTTCAGCGCGCGCCGGCTGGATTCCGCCGGCACGCGGCGTGATCGTCGAGTCATCGTTCACCACGCTGCCGGACATCGCCCGGGCGCTCTCCTACCCGTGGCTGCCGGTCCAGCTGCTGATGACGCAGAAATTCGATTCGGTGCACAAGATCGCCGCGCTGCGTATGCCGGTGCTCATCGTGCATGGCGCCGGCGACGGCTTCGTTCCGGCGCGGTTCAGCGAGGAGCTCTACGAAGCGGCGCGGGAACCGAAGAAGCTGCTTCTGGTGAACGGCGCCACCCACAACAACAGCATGCGCGTCGGCAGTACCGAATATGTTCAGGCGATGCGCGAGCTGTTCGGCTTCGAGCTTACGGCCGCAACCGAGGGAAAGAGCCGCGATACGCTCAGTGTCTCGCTCCAGGATTAGCGTCAGTCCGTAGCCCGGGTTGAGCGCGGAGAGCGAAGCCCGGGATTTTCATCGGCGGTCGTCCCGGGCTTCCCCCGGATCAAGTCCGGGGTCAGCCCGGACTACGCAGCTGTGCCACGATCGGCAGATGATCCGACGCGCGCCGCGATAGCTCGCTCGCGTGCGCGCGCACGTCCTGCAGGTACGATCGTGGTCTCACCCATACACGGTCCAGCGCGAATATGGGCCTGCCCGCGGGGAAAGTCCGTGGCGCGGGCGTCGCGGAGAAATGGTCGTGCAGCCAGCGCAGCGGACGACCCCACAGAAACCACTCGTTGACGTCTCCGGCCAGAACCGTCGGCGCGCCGACATCGGTCGCGTCGATCGCGTTCAGGAGGCGGCGCACCTGCGTGCGCCGCTCTCCCGGATGCAGTCCGAGGTGCGTTGCCAAGACGCGCAGCGGCGCACCGTCGCAGTCGAGGATAACGTCAAGCGCAGAGCGCGGCTCGTGCCCCGCGACAGCGAGATCGACCGTCTGCACCGTCTTTACGCGATGTCGGGTCAGCAGCGCATTGCCGTAATCGCCATGAATCGGATGCGTGAGCGTCGGCCGGGCGATTCCGTGCAGGCCCGTACCCGTGCGCAAGTATTCGAACATGTTGAATCCCGGGGATCCGAGCTGCACCTCCTGGAGGGCGATGATGTCGGCGTGCAGCTCCTGCAGCACTGACGCCGTGCGCTGCGGTGCGAACTGCCCGTCGCGTCCGATGCCGATGTGGATGTTGTACGAGGCGACAGTGACGCGCAGCTGTGCCATGCAACACTAGCTCGTTGGGCTCGCTAGCTAAGGTCAGGAGCGCGATTGTTTTCGGTCCCGGATGACGCACCGCTGCGATCAGGCGGTCGACGAAGAGGACCGTGGCCACGATCCCGGGCAACATCCCCAGCGCGGTCCCGAGCAGGAAGTCGCGCCAGCCGATGTGCGACGCTCCGGCGACGACATTGACGACGGTGAACGGCGCGACCGGTACGATGCGCACGAGAATCATGGTCAGCAACCCGCGCTTGGCGAGGCCGCGCGTGATCGCGTTGAGGCGTTTGCCCGCGAACCGGCGCACGGTCTCACGCCCGAGCTTGCGGCCGATGCTGTAGGTCACGATGCCGCTCAGCATCGCGCCGGCAAGCGCGTAGATGCCGCCGACGAGCGGGCCGAAGACAATGCCGGTGACCGTGATGACCAGCATCACCGGGACGACCAGCAGGCCGGCAAGCACGTACGCGCCGAGCACGACCAGCGGCGTGAATGGCATCTCCTCGATGCGGTCGCCAACATCGACCAATGACTCCAAATTGAGCCATTGATGCAGCGGCGAGAAGCGCCACGCGGCGGCGAGAGCGGCGAGCACGAAGATGAAAGCCGCGATGCCGACCAGCCGGCTGCGCGCGGGCCGACGCGATTCGGGCGGCACGAAGTCGTCGAGCAGCTTGTCGGGGTCGACCGGCGCCTCGGGATCCATCAGCGCCGCGTCGACCAATGGCGTGTCGAGCTCCGACACGACGTCTGTGCCGAGCGGCGTCAGCGTGCGCGGATTGCCGCGCAGCGCCTCGATCGTCGCAATGAGGCTGCCGGTGCCGGCGAGCTTCTGCGCGAATGCAGCGGGGTCTACGCCGAGGTGCTCGGCGAGCAAGCGGTTGCGCAAGCCCGCGATTGCTTTCGCTTGACACGGCTCGCCGCGCGCTTCCACCGCGATGTTGCACTCGGTATCGAGCCCCATCGATCGATTGTTCAGATTCGCCGAGCCGACCGTCAGAAATTCATCGTCGACGACCAGCACCTTGCTGTGAATGTTGATGCACCCGTCCTTGGCGCCCGCCGGCTCGGGAAAATACGCGCGAACCATGGTCGACTCTTCGAGCCAGCCGCATTGGTCGCGGTGGGTGAGGAGCACGATCTCCGGTCCGTCGGGTTCGCGCAGACGGGCGGCGAGCGCGTCAGCGATGAGGCCCGAGGTGAAGTACTGGTTTTCCATGAAGATGAAGCGCCGGGCGCGCGCGATCGCATCGAGGTGCAGCTCGCGGACCTCATGCACGGCTCGGCGGCCCTCGAACGGCGGCTCGGTGCGGACGATCGCGACGTCGACGTCGTCGAGATCGGTCTCGACGCCGCGCGGCCACAGGTCGGGAGGTGTCGCCAGCGGCGCACGCGGCTTGCTCGCGCCGGAGCGCAGCCACCGCTCGCGCACGAGCTCGCCGAGCGCCCGCGCCGCATTGGCGTCGACGACCGCTTGCACATCGTGAAACGGACCGTATGGCGCGCCGGCGGGATCGCGTCGGCGCGGCTCGTCGGCGAGGTGCTCGCTCGTGTCCCACCGCCGCTGCGTGATATCCAGGCCGCCGACGAACGCAACTGCGTCGTCGACGACGATGACCTTCTGGTGATGCGACGCATAAACCGGATGCGTCGCGTCGAGCCGGAACGAAAAGCGCCGGTGCGTACGCCAATCGAGCTTGTACACCGGCAGCCATTCGCGCTCGAAGGCATAGAGCATCGCGAAATCCCAACCGAGCGCGTAGATGCGCAGCGACTTCTGCCGCCGCACCAGAGCGTCCAGAAAATCGCCGAGCTTTTCCGGCAATCCATCGCCGGCCCCCTCCGGGACGAGAACCGTGCGGCTGTCGATGTCCCAGGCGACGATGAAGATCGAGTGCCTGGCGCGCGCGAAGACGTCGCGCAGCGCACGGTAATACGCGTCCCCGTCGATGAGGAAACTCAGTCGCGCCGCGCGCTCGAGCCGCCAGCAATTCCGGGACGGTACGAGCAGCGGGGCGGTGGCGGGGCGGTCGGTTGCAATTAGTTCATCCATCGCCATGACAATATACCGCGCTGCAAGAACGGTGCCTGGCCGAAGCGCGTCGGTTACACTTTGTCGCCATGACCGGCCGCCTGATCGCGCATCTCGACATGGACGCGTTCTACGCATCGGTCGAGCTCCTCCGCTATCCCGAGTTGCGGGGTCAGCCCGTGGTCATCGGCGGCGGCAGCCGGCACCAACCCGAAGAGGCGGTCGATCCGGCCACCGGCGCAATGCGGCGGCGCTTCAAAACGCTGCGCGACTACGTGGGGCGTGGCGTCATCACGACGGCCACCTACGAAGCACGGGCGTTCGGAGCGCATTCGGCGATGGGGTTGATGAAGGCGGCGCGATTGTGCCCCGAAGCCGTGTTGTTGCCGACGGACTTCGACGCGTATCGGCGCTATTCGCGGCGCTTCAAGGCTGCCGTCAAGGCAATCGCGCCGCAGGTCGAGGATCACGGCATCGACGAAGTCTATATCGACTTGACCGACGTCGGACTCGCGCCAGGCACTGCCGCGGCGGAGGAGACGAGCGCAGCGGCCGCGGAGCGGGCGCATCGCGTCGCGCGAGCGATCAAGGACGCGGTGCGCACCGCTACGGGCCTGTCGTGCTCGATCGGCATCACCCCGAACAAGCTGCTCTCGAAGATCGCCTCCGAGCTCGACAAGCCGGACGGGTTGACGATCCTGACTGCTGCGGACGTGCCCTCGCGCGTCTGGCCGCTGCCCGCGCGCAAGATCAACGGCATCGGACCGAAGACTGCAGCGCGGCTCGAGGCGCTCGGCATCCGCACGATTGGCGAGCTCGCGCACTCCGATCCACCCTGGCTGGTGGAGCAGTTCGGCGCGAGCCGCGGCGCTTGGATGC
>VBCS01000215.1 GCA_005888955.1 Betaproteobacteria bacterium | reverse complement strand
GCGTCATGCCGCCGAAAAGGCCGCCCGTCGTGCCACTGGCATCGTTCTTCGCCGAGGTGTCGCTGAGCGGGTGCTTGGCGGTCTGACACAGAGGAGTGCCGTTGACGTGCGTCACCACGATCGAGGTGCAGTTGGTGCTCGTGTATGACGCCATCAGGATGATTTCGACGTACCCTTCCTTCGTCCGGTCGAGGCCGTCGCCGCCACCATCGCCGACGTAGCCGAAGTTGACGAAGTTCACGCCCGCCTTGAGGGCCGAGTTCGCCGGGATCGTGCACGAGTTGTCAGTCGTGATTATCCTGGCGCCGCCGGTTGTGCTCGGCACGATCCCCGCCGTCCACACGTCAAACTTGGACAGGAAGAGGTTGAAGTCGAGCACTTCACGGCTGTTTCTGCCTTCGAGGAAGCGAACCTTGACCGCTTTCGCCGAGCTGTCGGTGTTGACTACCGACAACAGCGAGTTATATGCGTTGCCGGCTGCGTCAGCGTTGACCGTGTAGTAGGGATAGATCAGGACCTGGCCAAGTCCGTTGGGGTTGACGCTTACGGCGTCGGCCGTCGCCGTCACGCCCAATGCGCCCGCACCTGCCAGTGCCGCGTACAGCGATTTTCTTTGGAACGAGTTCATGGTTTTTGATGACTCCTCTGTTTCATTGTTTCAGGTTTAAAGTGATCACTTTAAGACCGACAGCAGCCGCGAGTCTATTACACCCTATCTGATTTTACAAACAAATCTCTTCCCGCATCCGGCAATCCTGGGAGTTCCTGTCTGATATTTGCAACGTCAGCCCGGCGACCTTGGCTAGCGATAAACGTACCCGACTGTCCCGTTTTCGATGATCCAGGTCTCCGGCACCGGCGTTTCGATCCCCTTCATTCCGCCGCCCCTCGCGGCCCGATAATCGTACGTCACCAGCATCTCGACTTTGCAGATCTCCGCTTCGCAGTCGACTTTGTCCACTTTCGCGCCACGCCAAATACCCGGTTTTATCTTGGTCTTATACAAGCCCAGCGGCGTCGCCGCCTTCGAGCCCGCGCTCAGGTACTGGTAGGCACCTTCCACATCGCCTTTGATCAGCAACTCCCAGCGCGCCTGCGCGCGCTCGGCAACAACCTTCTGTTTTGCTTGGGGCGAGGAATCCACGCCGATGCTGGCACAAGCTGCGAGTCCCACTCCCAATGCTACCCAGCTCCATCGGCCCAAAGCTCGGGTCAACACCCGAATCTTCACGCCAATCTTCCCACTTTCGTTTTGCAGCGTATCCAAGGCATTCCAATGCGTCAATTGCAAAAACGGCATTTTTTCCTCTCGTTCAGGTCTGTTGCATTCCTGCAACATCAATGGCGTCGTCATTTGACGACGGTTGACGGCGCCGCGGAGGCGTCGTCCGTGACAGTTTTGCGCTTCGGAAACACCTCGTCGAGCCGCTCCATCTTGCGCCGCATATCGTCGATGACGCGACTGACGTCGGCCTCGCTCTCGACGACGCGCGGCGTGATGAACAGCACCAGCTCGGTCCGGTTGTTGGTCAAGTTCTGGTCGCCGAAGAGCCCGCCGAGGACCGGGACGCGGGAGATCAGCGGGAGTCCCTTCGAGCTGTTCTCTTTGTCTTCGGAGATGAGCCCGCCCATGACCATCGTCTGGCCGCTAGGAACCGCGACCAGCGTCTGCACCGAGCGCGTGGCGATGGTCGGCGGCTGGTCGCAACTGGCACTGATCGCCCCCGGCGTGCTCACTTCCGCCTGTACGTCGAGCGTCACCAGCCCGCCTGCATTGATATGCGGCGTGACTTGCAGCAGCACGCCGGTATCGATGTACTGCGACGTGGTCGTGACCGCATTGGTGGTCCCCACGGTCGCGCCAACGAACGCCTGCTGGCAGATCGGGATGCGATCACCGACCTTGATCGTCGCCTTCTGATTGTCGAGCGCAGCGAGATGCGGATTCGAGATCACCTTGGTGTTGCCGTAGGTGTCGAGCACGTGCAGCACCGCTTGGATGCCGCCCGGGAAATTGGCGTTGTTGATGAGGTAGACGAAGCCCTGCGCAAGGCTCAACGCCGGATTGTTCGTAGCGGTCGAGCTGGTCGTGGTTGCCGGGGCCCCGGGGTTGAAGGCCGTCGTATTGTTGAACAGGCCACCGGCTCCCCTGCCTGACGGCGCGGCGCCCTTGAACAGCCATTCCACCCCGAACTGGATGCTGTCGCCCAGGACCACCGAGGCGATGGTCACCTCGATCGCCACCTGCCGCTGCGGAATGTCGAGCTTCTTGAGCGCCGCCTCGATCACCGCGTATTCCGTCGGCGTGGCCACGATCAGGACGGTGTTGTTGTCCTTGTCGGCGACCACCTGCACATTGCGAATGACACCGATGCCGCCCTCGCCAGCCGCCACGGCGCGAGTCGCCGCCGCAGCCGCGGCGGCTGCGCTCGCCGCCTGAGTTGCGGTCTGCGTGGGCGTCGGCGGCACGACGGGGACTGCAGAGGTCGGCGCCGCCTGGTACGACGGTGCCGAGACGATCGTGCCCGCCGGAGTGCCGGGCGCGAGTGTCGGCGCGCTGGGCGTGGGTTGCTGCGTCACACGTCCGGTGAATGCCTGCTGCAGCAGCGGCCCGATGCGCTCGGCCCGGCTGTACTGGACTTGATAAACGTAGAAGCGCACTCCGGCGCTGTCGGTGCCGGCCTTGTCAAGGCGCTCGATCCACTTCTTCGCCTCCTCGAGATATTCCGGCTGTGGCGTGATGATCAACAGCGCGTTCATGCGCTCGATCGGGATGATGCGCAGGATGCCCGCGAGCGGGCTCTTGTCGGGCGTGCCGAGCGCCTTGTCCAGCTCCGCGGTCACCGACTTGACATCTGCACTTTGCAGCGTGAAAAGCCCCGCCGACATGCCGGCCATCCAGTTGATGTCGAACATCTCGACGGTGGCGAGAAGGTGCTTGAGCTCGAGCTCGGTGCCCGAAAGGATCAGGAGGTTGCGCAGGTCATCCACCCGTACCGTCGTCTGATCCTTGACGAAAGGCTCGAGCAGCGTTGCCATCTGGCGCACGCCCACGTAGTGCAGCGGCACGATCAGCACGGAGAAGCCGGGCTGCAACGCGCGGCTCGTGCTCCCGAGCTGCGGCGTGACGTTACCGCGCACGGCGGCCGCGGCGGGCAGAATCTTCCAGATGCCACCCTGCTTGGTCATCGTCGCGCCGTTCATCCGCAGCAGCATCTCCATGGTGGCGGGAAGCGCTTCGCGCGGGATGCCCGACGTGGTGCGGATCGTCACGGTGCCGCCGACTGCCGGATCGATCGCGTAGGACTCGTTCAGGATGTCGCCCAGGATGTTTCGAGCGACTTCGCGGATGTCGGCGCCCTCGAAGTTGAGCGTCACCGCGGGTCCCGGTGGCGCAGGCGGCGTGGGCTGGAGTTTCACTGCGCCGCCCTCCTCCTGTCCCTGGATGAGGACGCCGGTGCCCCTATAGAGCTTCGATCGCTCCGCAGGCTGCTCCGGCGCGGCGCTTAGCGCGGTGCCCATGTCCCCAGTGGTCTTGGCGGAGGGAGGCTGCGCAGCCGAGGCTGCTTCCCTGCCGCTCTGAGTTGTCGCGCAGGCGACCAGCAGCAGCGAGAGCACTAGCGGAAGCGATCGAGCCAGCGGCAACAGCAGCGGGACATGCGTGAGCTTTACGTAGCGTTCATCCATCATTGCCCCTTGTTATTGTCGTTGCCGCCGCAGGCAGGCGACGGCTTGGGAACCTGGAGCTGCTGCACGGAAGCGCCGTTACCGGTTCCGCTTACGTGCGCCCTGCGCGGACGTATCGCTGCCCTGCCCCGACATCGCGGCGGCTTCTTGCGCGGCACGCGCGGCGCGGCGGGCTTGCCGGGCGTCCTGCGGCCGTACTTCGGCAGCGTTCGGCGCCGCGGCAGCCTGTGCTCGGGCTTGGGCACCGCGGGCCGCGCCGGCCGCGGCGGCTGGCGCCGCGACTGCAGGCGCTCCCGGCGGCGGCGGCGCGGCCGCCAGCGTGGTTTTCGGGCCTTGCGCGACCTTGAGGATCAGCTCCTCGGACTCGTCGCCGAGCGTCAATTTCACGCGATCGGGCGTCACGGAGGCGACGTACACACCGTCGATCTCGTCGCCCTGCCGCACGACGCGCGACTTGCCTCCCGCAACCTCCTTCAGGAAGGCGACGTTGCGCTCAGCGGTCACCGTGGTCCCCACGAGCTGGAACCGGCCCGGGTTGAGCCGGTGCGGTCCATCGCTGGCGAGCACCGGCGCGGGACGCCGCGTCGCGTTGAACAGCGTTCGCGCGACCATCTCGGCATGCGCGGGAAGCCCTCCCTCGATCCGATACTCGGGCAGCGCCGCCGCTGTCACCGGCTTCGACTCGACCGGGGGCGGAGCGGACGGCATGCGCACGAGCTGACGGCCCCAGTCGGTCTCCCAGCCGACGAGCGCGGCCAACGCCACCGCGGGAACGACCCACAGCGCCCACCCGCGTGCGCGATTCCCGTTGATGGTGAGCGGCAGTGTGCTCATTTCTTCGCTTCTCCGTTCTTGGATCCTTCGGCGAACGCGAAGCCGGAAACGTCGAGCAGGACCGAGAGCTCAGGCTCGTTGCCTGGTGCGGGCTTGAAGCCGCGAAACGCGTTCAGCGGCCGCACGGTGATGTTCTCGATCAGCGTGTACGGCGTCTGCGTTTCGAGCGCGTAGAGGATCTTCTGCAGGTTCGGCGTGCTCGCGAAGAGCTGTACGTTGATGCCGACCTGGCGGAACCGGCCGTCCTCGCGCGGTTGCGCCGTCTGGATGGTCGTGATGCGGCCGCCATTGTTCTCGATCGCCGCGCGAACGAAGTCCTGCAGCTCGGCGCCAGCGAGATTCGGCGCCGTGTTGTGCAGGAAAAAGCGGCGCCCATCCTTCGCGCGGAGCGCCTCGAGCGCCTTTTTCAGCTCCGGAGTCTGCGCCGCGACGCGGCGGTAGATCTCGATTCGGTCCTGCAGGGCGTCGATCGCGGCGTCATAGTGCCGGTGGAGCAGAAGGAACGGCGTGAGCAACAGCGCGATGCCCAGGAGCACGGCAAGCACGAGCAGCGTCAGAGCCAGTACGCGGCTTTGCCTGGGCGGAAGCGGCAGCGCGAGGGTGACCATCAGTTGTCTTCGTCGGGTTCCGCTGCGGCGGGAGCGGGCGGCGGCGCATCGGCGGCCGGAGCTGGCGCTGTCGGCGCGCCAACCGCTGCGGGCGCATCCATTGGAGCAGCCGCGGGCGGCGCCACTGGTGCGCCGACCGGCGCAGTAAGCGGTGTTGGACGCGACCGCCGCGGCGCCGCGGCTCGCTGCACCGTCGTATCGGACGGCATCGCGGAGGGTGGCGGCACGTAGCCCTCGGGGAACGGACCGAACCCGGCCGCCGTCGTGGACGAAATCGCTTGGGGCGGCGCAGCGCGCATCGGCACCAACGGAGCTGGAGCACCTGCGACCGGTTGCGGCGCCGTTGCGGGCGCGGCGGCAGCCGGCGCCGTTGGCGCGGGCGCCGCCGGAGCAGGCGCGGGGGCAGGTGCTGCAGCGGACGGCGCAGCCAACACCGGCGCCGACGCGACGGGCACCGCGCCGAGTGTCAGCGTTTCTGGCGCGGGCAGCGCCAGCGTGCGCAAGCGGGCGCCGACATCGAAGATCTCGCCGCTCGCGCCCTGGATCTTGGTGGTCGGAGAACGCGGCGCGGCCTGCTCGACCAGCTTCGTGTCCTCGAGCAGCGCGATCAGCTTGCCGGCATTCCCGGACTCGCCACGAAGATAGAGATCGCGCTGCAACTCCTTGCCGCGGCCGCCCGTCTTCAACTCGAACTGCGTGAGCCAAGTGTCGTCAGGGAGCGTGCGCGTAACCTCGTCGAGCACATGCACGAGGCTCGGGTACGCGTACTTCTTCGCGAGGACGTAGTTGTAGTCGCTCTGCATCACTTCGAGCTGCTGCCGCACTGCATTGGCCGCCTGCGCTTGTTGTCCTGCCTCCGCGCTGAGCGCGCTCAACGCAATCGCGTACTGACGCTTCTGCGCGAGCGGCACGATCACTGCGGCGAGCGCGATGGTCGCAACGATGGCCGCCGGCGCCCACACCTGCCAGCGGCGCCATTCCAGGGGACGCGGTCGCGCAACGTCCGGGATGAGGTTGAGCTTCGCGGCCGTGGCCGGCGGTCCCGGCACGACTGCGCGCGGTACCGCGCCCCATGCTTCGACCTGCTTGCACGCATCGTCGACGATGCTCCGCAACGCGGCGGCCCAGTCGACACGGAGTGTTTTCTTCGCTGCGTCGCGGCTGACGACGACGGCATCGAAGTAGAGTTGCTCGGGCCGGAACGGGGTGTGCCGGTCGAGATCGTAAGCGAGTGTCTGCGCGAGATTCTCCTCGACCGCGGCGGGCAGCGTGAGCTCCTTGCGCAACACCTGCCGGGAGCTAAGCGCGATGACCACTTTCGGCGCCGCGAGACCGCCCGAGGCATCCGCTGCGAGCCGCGCTACGGCGGCGCGACCGGCCGCGAGGACCGCAGCAGCGTCGCCAGTCAGCGACACTTTCTCCGCGATCGCGAGCCGTGTCGGGCCAACGCCGAACTCGGGCCGCCAGAACACCACCTCGCCATCGGCAAATTCGATCACCGGTCGCACGAAGCGGCGCTGGAACGCGATGCGCGAGGCGCTCGGCAGCAGTGGGGTAAGCTCGCCGATCCACCAGCGCCAGAAGCGAGGCAGGCCGACGCGGTTTGCCGCATCGCGAAGGCGCTGCCGCCAGGTGTCCAGTCCCACTTTCATCCGTTCTTTCGAAAAAGAGTCGCCACGCTCAGGACAGCGTCCGCGCAAGATCGTTCGCCGGCGTTCCGATCACTGGGTGCCCGGCGGCGGGGTAAATACCCGGCGGTCGCCTTCCTGCCACAACAATACCGTCACCGCATGCAGCACATCGCCGCCCGGCCCTATCACCGCTTCCCGGATGAAGGTCACGCCGTCGGCGGTTGTCGCTTCAGCGCGGATTCGCCACACGTTGATCGGCGCCGCGCCCGCAGCGATCGGAAAGGCCGGCAACGGCCGCCGCTGCGCGAGCGCGTCGTTCCGCTGCGCGATATATGCGTCGACAACCTCCGGCGTCGCATTCGGCAGCGCCAGCAGAATCGTGCGCGATGCGTACGCAGGATTCACACCCGGCTGCCGGCTGAATACGGTCAGGCTGTCGGCTACCGCGGCATACAGCGCGGGGGTCATGCCCAGCACGCGCTGCAACTCCGCCACCGTCTCGAACGGCGCGTTTGCCGGCTTGTACGACAGCCCCGCTGACTGATACTCCGGCGCCTCCGCGCCCTGCGGGCGCCTCACCTCGTCGGCATCCTTCCAGTCGCCGATCGCATCGACCAGACGCGCCGCGGTGTCGGCATCGACTCCTGCCGCCGTCTGAAACAAATTCTTAAGCAATGCATCCGACGCCGCGTTGAGGTCGATTTTACCAGACTCGTCCACCGCGTTGGCCGCGATGAGCGCGCCGCCCTCCTCCCAGTAATGCACGCCACCGTCGGGTGCCCACGTCTCGGCCGCCGTGCGAGGACGCATCAGCTCGAAGGCCACGCGCGCGATAGCGCCGTCGGCGAGCGCTCGCGCTTGGGCCAATGCCACCGCGTTGCGCGCGGCGAGCGCTTCGGTGCGCATGCTGTAGGCGAATCCAGCCGCGATCACCGTGAGTAACACGGTGAGCCACAGCACAAGGATCAGCGCGACACCGCGCTGCGCGCACGGGAGGACTTGTCGCCCCGGCGCAGAGCCTGCCCCCGACCCGAGCGGAGGCCGGGGCCCAAGGGCAACGATCGGTGCAACGCCACGCCTCATGCATTGCGCTCCCGGCAGAACTCCCAGAGCTGCGGCCAAACCAGCAGCGCTTTGCCGTATCCATCGACCAGCGAGCGCATCGCCGCGACGCTCGGCGAGCGAGCGCGCAGCGCGGCTTCGTCGAGCGCGAGCGCCGGCGAGTCGAGCCACGGCCCAAGCGACTGCTTCCAAGCGGCGGGCAGCGTGGCGTCGTCGAGCTGTTCCTGCAGCGAGAACAACACACGGCTCGACGCTTCCGCCGCGTGCGCCAGGAGCATCTCCGAAAGATGCGCATCGCTCGACGCCGCGAGGTCCACGAGCAACGCTCCCGCCGCGGCGAGGCGCTGCTCGGGCCGCGTGGCGACGATGACGGCCTCGTGTCGCTCGAGGTACGCCAGGATGAAAGGCAATGGTTCGGGCCCGACCGGATCGACGGCGCGCAACCATTGCTTGGTCGGCTCGCGCCGATGCAATAAGCCAAACGGCAAGTCGACCTGCCATGCGGTGCGATGCATCCATTGCGCCACCTTGCCGAGTAGCAGGTCCTCGCTGCGATGACTGCGCGCAGTGGGCGGCAGCAGGCGCGAGTTATCGAGGCCCGCGATGGTCGTCAACGTCAGCAGCCGCGTCGGCGCGAGCCGTAAGCGCGATTGCCCGCGCCAGTTGATGCGCCGTGCGAATGCGTAGGCGACGGCGTCCGGGTTCGCAGCGAGCCACTGTCGCGACCGTGCCGGCAGCGAGAGCAGGTGCAGCGGCAGCATTGTCGAGCCCGGATCGCCGCAGGCGTGGCTCTGCGTAAAGATGATGCGGGCATCGGGAGCGAACCGGGTGGCCTGCGCAGCGTCGATCTGCATCGTGGCCAGCGGCCCTCCCTCTTCTTCCGCCCGCATCCACGCATCGGCCATGGGCAAGCCGAGCCATTGCGCGTGTTGCGCAATCGCATCGACGTCTGCCGGCGGACAGTGCTGCAGCAAAGACGCTTCGCTCTCGTACCAGGTGAGCTCGTCCGCCGCGTCCGAAACCGTGAACCCCGCATCGGACAGCGGCGAGCGACGCGACTCGAGCAGCACGTCATCGTCGACGCTGACGAACGCGCGACCGGCAAGCTGCAGCAGTGCGTGATTGAGCGGGCGGCCGTAGGTCGCCTCGCCGGGAGCCCCCGGTGCGAGCAGCCACCCAATCTCCCGCGCCGCGTGTGGAAACTCGGCGAGCAATGCGTTCTGCACTGCGTCGGCGGCGGCGCGATCGTAATGCGTGATCTCGAGCGAGCGTGCGTTTGCGATCGCTGCGCGGTTGGCTTGCTCGTTAGCGGGATTGTGCGAGTCGTCGATCACGAGCCAGCGTCGCTTCTCCTCAGCGCGCGCTTCGAGAGTCTCCGCGCTTGCGAGGAGCCGCGCCAGCAGTTGTGGCCGGTCGGCGGTTCGCACGACAACGCCGCCGAACGCGGCGGGCTCGGCCGCGGATGGCGTTCCGAATCGCGACACGAGCTGAGGCGCGAAGCTGCGCGGCTGCTCGCGCTTCGTGCTCCCCGATCGTGTGGCAGCCTTCGCACGCCGACAGTACCGCATGCTCGCCCGAGGAGAGCTGCGACGAAGCGCCGTTGAGGGGATTGCGGACGAAACAGAGTCTGGGCGCAAGCGGGAGCACGCGCAGTTCCGAAGCGAGCCACCAAATCATTGGAACCGCTCGCGGCAGAACGACCACAATCGCGGCCAGGCAATGAGCGCGCTGCCGTAGCCCTGCGCGAGCGCTCGCACCGCCGCGTTCGGTGCGATGCGCGCGCGCAACGACACCGGATCAAGCTTGTAGTTCGGCGAGGCGAGCCACTGCTTCAGCTTATCTTTCCAGGCGGCTGGCAGCGATGCATCGCCCAACTGCTCCTCGATGCCGAAGTGGACGCGGGCGGCATACTCTGCGGCATGCTGGATCTGTAGATCGGTCAGTTCGGCGTCGCTGGCCGCGGCAAGGTCGAGACACAACGCACCCAACATCGACATGCGCTCTCCAGGGCGCTCGGCGACGACCGCGGACATGCTGGCGCGCACATGGGCGACGAGAAGCCTTTCGGGGCCCAGCACGACCGTATCCGCGGGCAGTGGTTGCCGCCGCGGCGCCTCGCGCAGGTGCAGCACCGCGAACGGCAGCTTGACGGCCCAGCTCCCGGGATGAATGCATCGCGCCGCCTCGCTCAGCAATACGTCTTCGCCCGGGCCGGCACGGATGGTCGGCGGCAGCAGGGATGAATTGTCGAAGCCGACGAGTATGTGGACGCTCTGCATGCGATTCGGCGCCAAGCGCAACGCCGCGGGGCCGCGCCAGTAGATCTGGCTCTCCAGGCCGTAGCGCCCAGCGTCCGGATGCGCCGCGAGCCATCTTCGTGTCTCGATATCGAGCAGCAGTTGCTGCGTAGTCATCGTCGCCCACGCCGGATCGCCGAGCAACTGACTGCGCGTGAACATCACGCGCGCGTCGGCGGCAAAGCACTCGCCGACGTCACCAGGCAACTCTCCCACAACCAGACCGCCCGGTTCGCGCTGCGCCTGAGCCCACGCTTCGCTCAACGGCAACCCGAGCCACTTGAGGTGCGCCGCGAGCGGGTCGAGATCGAGCGCAGGACAGGCCTCCTGCGCTGCAGCCAGGCTCTCGTACCAGAATCCCGCTTCGGGCTGGATCGTGAGCTCCACTCCGGCCTGCGCCAAAGGCGGTCGGCGTGGATCGAGTACGACGTCGTCGTCAATCACGAGCAAGCGACGGCCGGCGAAACGCAACAAGAAGTAGTTCTGCGGTCGACCGTAGGTCACTTCATCGCCATTCGCGGGCCCCAGCAGCCAACGAACTTCTTCGGCAACATCGGGAAACGCCGCGCACAGTTCCGCTTCGAGCGAGCGTGCGGACAGATCGTGGTGCGTCGGCTCCAGCGCACGATGCTCGGCGATCGCTTCCCGATTCGCGAGCCGGTTGGCCTCGTGACGCGAGTCGTCGACGACATGCCAAGAATAAGCGACTCCAGTTCTCGACTGCAGTGCGGCGCCGCTCGCGAGGAGTCGTCGCAGCTGCTGCGGTCGATCGGCGGTGCGCACCACGATACCGGCGAAGGGCGGGAGCGGTGTCGCAAGAGTCGGGGCGAAGCGGGCAACGAGATCCGGCAGCGACACGAAAAGCCCCTGTCGTGCGCAACGCTCGAGCAACTCGCGGATCGCGGGTAGGTGCTCCTCGGGCGCGCGAAGCTGTGTAGCGACTCGCGCTTCGTGCTCAGCGAGCGTGCGACAGCCCTCACAGGCGGCGAGCACCGCGTGCTCGCCCGAAGAGAGCTCCAGCGCCGCGCCATTGAGCGCGTTACGCACCAGGCAGCGCCGCGCGGCGAGCGGCAGCGTGATCAACTCCGGAACGAACCAAAGCCTGTCACTTGTCGCCCCGCCGCAGGCCGCGACCCAATTGTCGTCGCTGCCCTGCATCCCGGTTGCAACTTGGATCCCGGCCTGCGCCGGGATGACGCTCTCATTCATGCGCACCGCATCTCGATTGCGAGAATCTCGTTAAGTGCAGCGCCGCACCGCAG
>VBCS01000214.1:1241-9826 GCA_005888955.1 Betaproteobacteria bacterium | reverse complement strand
CTTTAGCGCTGCAAATCGATCTGCGGTGACAAAGTGGTAGTCGACGCCGTCGATCTCTCCAGGCCGCGGCGGGCGTGTCGTGTACGAGACCGACAAGCGGATCCTAGGTTCACGTTCGAGCAGCGCGCGCGTGAGACTGGTCTTGCCGCCCCCCGAAGGCGCGGCGACAACGAACAGATTGCCTGTCGGGCCCGCCATTTCGACTATTCGATGTTTTGTACTTGCTCGCGCATCTGCTCGATGAGCACCTTGAGCTCGAGCGCGGCTTGCGACAGCTCGGCGTCGACGGACTTCGAGCCGAGCGTGTTCGCTTCGCGGTTCAACTCCTGCATCAGAAAGTCGAGCCGCTTGCCGCTGCTGCCGCCCTGGTCGAGGACTCGCCTCACCTCCGCGACGTGCGTGCTCAAGCGCGATACTTCCTCGGCGACGTCGATTTTGGTCGCGAACAGTGCGAGTTCCTGCGTGAGTCGTTCGGCGTCGGGATCGAGCCCGGCTTCCTTCAAGCGCGCGCGGAGCTTCTCGACGTACGCGTCATGAATTGCCGGAACGCGCGGCTTGACGCGCGCGATCTGCGCCTCGATGGCGCCGCAGCGATCTACGAGCATCGCCTTGAGCTTCTCGCCTTCGCGTGCACGCGACGCGGCGAGTTCGGCAAGCGCCTGCTGCACCAGCGCGACCGCACGCGCGGAAAGCGCCTCGGGTGGAAGCGAAGGCTCGGTGAGCACGCCGGGCCAGCGCAAGATGTCGACAACCGTGAGCGGAGCGCTGCCCGGCGCATGCCGCAACACCTCGGTGGCTGCCTCTCGCAGCAGGGCCACGCGCTCGGCGTTGACCGCGAGCGTCGTCGCACCCGGTAGGGCATGGTTGAGCGCAATGCGGCAATCGACCTTGCCGCGCTTGAGCTCCGCGGTGAGCAGCTCGCGCAACACCGCATCGAGCGCGCGCAGCTCATCGGGCAGACGCAGCTGGAGATCGAGATAACGATGGTTCACCGAGCGCAACTCGACGGTCAGCGAAGCCCCGGGTAGGTCGGCGGCAGTCGGCGGGAAAGTCAATGAAATCTTTACTTTATGCGCTAGCTTGCCGAGAATGTAGAGGTTATCAATCCCACGCGCAAGTACGGGCGGCACGTATTATGCGTGCCGTCGCCATCACTCATGGGCGTCACCAACCAGGCTCTTCCGTCCGGTTATCAGCTGCTCAATTACCGGATCGATCGGCAGATCAGTCGCGGCGGGTTTTCGATCGTCTATCGCGCGTTCGACGACGGCGGCGGTCCGGTGGCGATCAAGGAATATCTGCCTTCGTCGCTCGTACTGCGGACCGAAGGCGACATCGTGCGCGCCAGCACGGCGGAGAATCTCACCTCGTTCCGTTACGGGATGAAGTGCTTCTTCGAGGAGGGGCGCGCGCTCGCCAAAATCAATCATCCCAACGTCGTGCGCGTGCTGAATTTCTTCCGCGCCAACGAGACCGTCTACATGGTGATGCGCTACGAGCGCGGGCGCACGCTGCAGCAGCAAATCCAGATGCGGCAGGATCAGGTGTCGGAGCGGTTGGTGCGGCACGTTTTCATGCACCTATTGAACGGCTTGCGCGAAGTCCACACCCACAAGCTGCTGCACCTCGACATCAAGCCCGCCAATGTCTATCTCCGTACCGACGGATCGCCGGTGCTGCTCGACTTCGGCGCGGCGCGGCAGACACTGACCAATACGCGTCCGAAGCTCGCGCCGATGTACACACCCGGCTTCGCTGCTCCCGAGCAATATCGCGAGCCAGACAGACTGGGACCCTGGACCGACGTGTACGGTATTGGCGCGAGCATGTTCGCCTGTCTTGCCGCTTTTGCGCCGCAGGCCGCGGATGCCCGGCTGTCGGAGGATCATCTCGTGTCGGCGAAGAAGATCTGGGCCGGCGCCTACTCCGACAATGTGCTCGAGGTGATCGACTGGTGTCTGCGCCTCGATCCGCATGAGCGCCCGCAAAGCGTCTTTGCGCTGCAGAAGGCGATCCGCGACATCCCGCCGCGCAAGCGCAAGCTGACATTCCTCGACACGCTGAAAAAGAAACTGTTCAGCGAAGTCGTATAGCGGGCTCGAAGTATCGGGGAACTTCGTGCGCTTCACGATCTTCCAGGAGAGCCGCAAGGGGCAGCGCAAGGTCAATCAGGACCGGCTCGCGTACACCTACAGCCGCGATACGCTGCTGCTCGTGGTGGCCGACGGCATGGGCGGTCACGTCGGCGGGGAGATCGCGGCGCAGATCGCGGTGCGGCTGTTCATCGAGCGCTTCCAGCAAGAGGCGAAACCGACGCTCAAGAACCCGCTCAAGTTCCTGCAGGACTCGATGCTGCGCGCGCACCAGGCTCTCGGCTCCTACGCCAACCAGTTCTCAATGCTGGAGACGCCGCGCACGACCTGCGTCGCTTGCGTGATCCAGTCCAATTACGCGTACTGGGCGCACGTCGGCGATTCGAGACTGTACCTGTTCCGCCAAGGCGGGTTGATTGGGCAGACCAAGGATCACTCGAAGGTGCAATACCTCGTCGACCAGGGGATCATCGGCGCGAACGAGGTAGTCGATCACCCCGACCGCAACAAGATCTTCAGTTGCCTGGGCGGCTTGGTCGATCCCGTCATCGACCTGTCGCGCCGTACGCCGCTGCGCAACGGCGACCTGATCGTCCTGTGCACCGACGGCTTGTGGAGCGTCTATCCCCAGGAAGAGATCGCGCGGGCGCTGACCGGGACGCCGATCCTCAAGTCCTCGCCGACGCTGATGCGCGAAGCCGAGTTGCGGGGCGGACCCGAAGGCGACAACCTTTCGGTGATCGTCGTGCGTTGGGGGCCGGAGACACTAGCCGACGAGCCGACCACGACGATCACCGAGACTCTCGGTCTGGGCGAATTCCAGACCGAGATCGATCGCACGCTTACGCTCACCGACCGCAAGGGCGCGCAGCGCGACCTGACCGACGACGAGATCGAGCGCGCGATTGCCGAAATCCAGGCCACCATCAAGCGCTACCGGCGGTAGAATAGGGACGGAAGCGATTCGCGCGAAGTCTCTGCCGCCCGGCGGGTCGTCTCTGACCGAAGGTTCATGCGTTACATCATCCTCGACACCGAAACGACGGGACTCGATCCCAAGCTGGGCCATCGCATTATCGAGATCGCGGCCGTCGAGGTCGTCGATCGCCGTCTGACGGGCAGGAGCGTTCACTTTTACGTCAACCCCGAACGCGAAATCGACGCTGGAGCAACCGATGTGCACGGCCTGACCTGGGAGGCCCTGAGGGAAAAGCCGCGATTCGGCGACATTGCGCGGGAATTCATCGATTTCGCCGGCGGCGCGCGGTGGATCATTCACAACGCGCCTTTCGACCTCGCCTTCCTCGACGACGAGCTCAGGCGTCTGGAGCTGCCGTCGTCGGCGGGAGTCTGCGCCGAGGTCATCGACACGCTCGCGCTGGCGCGCGAGCAATTTCCGGGCAAGAAGAACAGCCTCGATGCATTGTGCGAGCGCTTCCGGATCGCGAACGCGCAGCGGACGCTGCACGGCGCGCTGCTCGATGCACGGTTGCTGGCGGAGGTTTACCTGGCGATGACGCGCGGGCAGGAGTCGCTGACGATCGATATCACTGTTCCGGCGCCGGCCGCGAGTGCGCAGGCTGGTGCCGCGCTGCCCCCGCCGATCCGCGTGCTCGAGCCGCTGGCCGAAGAGCTTGCTGCACACCGGGCGTATCTCACCGAGCTTGATCGCGAGGCCCGGGGCCGTTGCCTATGGCTCGCGCTCGAATTTGCCAACTTTCCGGCACTGCAGACCGGATGATGCGGCTTTCGTAACATGGTTGACACAAGCGACTCCCATACTGGCGCGGCCTTGCCCTCAGCCGCGGCGTCGACGGCAACTTCGGCCGGAGCGCCGGCGGCAGTGCATCGAACAATGGAAGAACGCGACGCGCTGCCGATCAATCGCGAACTGTCATTGCTCGCCTTCAACCACCGCGTGCTCGCCCTCGCCCAAGACCCTGCGGTCCCGCTGCTCGAGCGGCTGCGTTTCCTGTGTATCGTCAGCAGCAATCTGGATGAATTCTTCGAGATCCGCGTCGCGGGGCTGCGCGAGCAGCTGCGCGTCAAGGCACCGATGGTCGGCACGACATTGCACGAGCTAAAGACCCATATCGGCGAAATCGGCCTGGGCGCGCAGGCGCTGGTCGCCGCGATGTATCGAACGCTCAATGAGCAGATCCTGCCGGCGCTGACCGCCTCGGGAGTGCGCATGCTGCGCAGCGCCGAACGCAACGCCGCGCAGCGCGCCTGGGTAGCCGACTATTTCCAGCGCGAGGTCCGGCCATTGCTCACGCCGATCGGACTCGATCCGGCCCACCCGTTCCCGCAGGTCGTCAACAAGAGCCTCAACTTCATTGTCGAGCTTTCCGGACGCGACGCGTTTGGACGCGAAACGAGCGTCGCCATCGTCAAGGCGCCGCGCGTAGTGCCGCGCGTGATCCGTATGCCGCCCGAAGTCGCGGGCGCTGAGAACACCTTCGTGCTGTTGTCCTCGGTCATCCACGCGCACCTGCACGAATTGTTTTCCGGGCGCGACGTGATCAATTACTCGCAATTCCGCGTCACGCGAGACGCCGACCTCTGGATCGACGAGGAAGAAGTCAAGAACTTGCGGCAGGCGCTCGAGGGTGAATTGCCGCAACGCCAGTTCGGCCTTGCCGTGCGCCTCGAAGTCGCTGCGCACTGCCCGCAGCACCTGGCGGCCTTCCTGTTGCAGCAGTTCGAGTTGCAGGACTTCGATCTCTATCGCTGCGAAGGGCCGGTCAACCTCGCGCGGATGTCGGCCCTGATCGAGCAGGTCGACGTCGACAAGCTCGAGTACGCGCCGTTCCTGCCTGGAATGCCCCACCGTCTGCGCGATACGCCCGATCTCTTCGCGGCGATCCGCCAGCACGACATCCTGCTCCACCATCCGTACCAGTCATTTGAGCCGGTCGTCGAGTTCATCCGCAAGGCCACCAACGACCCCGACGTGGTCGCGATCAAGCAGACTGTCTACCGCACCGGCGTCAACTCGGTGCTGATGGAAGCGCTGATCGATGCCGCTCGTCGCGGCAAGGAAGTGACGGTGGTCGTCGAGTTGATGGCGCGCTTCGACGAGGAGGCGAATATCAACTGGGCGGAGAGGCTCGAGCAGACGGGCGCGCAGGTCGTCTACGGCGTATTCGGCCTGAAGACGCACGCCAAGCTCGCCCTGCTGCTGCGCCGGGAGAAGGACGCGACGGGCGAGTCCCGGCTGCAGCCGTACGCACATCTCGGAACCGGCAACTACCATCCGCGCACGGCGCGCACGTACACGGATTTCGGGCTGCTTACCGCGCATCCCGAGATCTGCGCGGACGTCCAGGAAGTCTTCCTGCACATCACGAGCCTCGCCAAGGCGAACAGGCTGAAGCGCCTCTGGCTCGCGCCCTTCACGATGCATCGGCACCTGCTCGAGGCGATCCGCCGCGAGACGCGCCATGCCCGGGAGGGCAAGCGTGCGCGCATCGTGGCCAAGATGAATGCCTTGCTCGAGGAAGCGGTGATCAAGGCGTTGTATGCCGCGTCGCAGGCGGGCGTCAGCATCGATCTCATCGTGCGCGGCGCTTGCGCGCTGCGGCCGGGCGTGAAGGGGGTCTCCGACAACATTCGCGTGCGCTCGATCGTCGGCCGCTTTCTCGAGCACAGTCGCATCTGGTGGTTCGACAACAATGGCGCCGACGATGTGTACCTCTCCAGCGCCGACTGGATGGGTCGAAACCTTTTCCGGCGGATCGAGGTCGCGTTCCCCGTGCTCGATCCGGCGCTCAAGGTGCGCGTCATCGACGAGGGCCTCAAGCCCTATCTCGGCGACAGCCGCGACGCCTGGGATCTCGATGCTGACGCGAGTTATGCACGGGCGATGCCGCGGCCCCGAACTCAGCCCTCGTCCGCGCAAGCCGAGCTGCTGGAACGCATGGCAGACAAGGCCGGAGCCGACTCGTAGGATGGACCTCATTCTCTGGCGCCATGCCGAAGCGGAGACTGGCGAGCCCGATCTCGGACGGCGATTGACCGCCAAGGGCAGCAAGCAGGCCGAGCGCATTGCAGGCTGGCTCGACGGTCATCTGCCCGATACGACGCGCATCCTGGTCAGCCCTGCCGATCGCGCGCAGCAAACTGCGCTCGCGCTCAAGCGCAAGTTCCGGGTCGTGCCCGAGCTCGGACCCGGGGCGACGGTTCAGTCAGTCCTGGCTGCCGCGGGCTGGCCCGACGGGCGCGAACCGGTGCTCATCGTCGGCCATCAACCGACGTTGGGCGAGGTCGCTGCGTTTCTGCTCGCCGGCGAGGAGCTGCCCTGGAGCATGCGCAAGGGCGCGGTCTGGTGGCTCTCCAATCGCGTGCGCGACGGCAACGCTGCGGTCGTATTGAAGGTCGCCATCGGTCCCGATTTCGTTTGAGTTTTCAGCTCGGTCGCGCGCGCCCCGGGACCGGCCGATAAGAGCAAACACATCACCTGTGCGGAGATTTCCAGGGATACCCCAACGCTTCCCACTGCGCGGCAGCGCGATGGCCGCACGCGCATGGTGGAACAGCACCGCGAGGCGAAGCGCGAGCAGTTGTACGCGCATCGGGCTGTCGTCCAGAGCGGCCTCCACCTTAGCCAGGCCGCCGCGGCAGCCGAAAACCAGCAGTGCGAGGCGGCTCTGCTCTCCGGAGGAAAACCCCGGCATGTCGGCGTGCTGGAGGATGTACGCGCCGTGCTTGTGGAAGCCGATGTGCGAAACCGACATGCCGATCTCGTGCAGCGTGGCGGCCCATCGCAGCAATTGGACGCTCTCGGCATTCGCGCCCGGCAGGGCACGGCGAAACAGCACTACGGCCAGCGCCGCAACGCGGGCGGCGTGCGCGCGGTCGATCGAGTAGCGGTCGACGAAGCGCGCCACGGTGACGCCGCGCACGTCCGCGTCGATGGTTCGGCCGAGGAGGTCGTAGAGCACGCCGAGACGTAGCGCGCCGCCGACGGGATCGATCCGGTCGATCCCGAGCTCGGCGACGGCCGCGGCCATGATCGCCAGGCCCCCGGCCAGTACGGGGGCGCGCTCGGGCTTGAGCGCGTGCAGCGACAGGCGCCCGACGTGCCGCGCCGCGAGCATCCGCTTCTTGAGCCGCGCGAGGCCGGCGGGCGTGATGCCGCCGCTGGAGAAGCCGTTCTGCTCGAGGATTTCCGCGAGCGCCGCCGCGGTGCCCGACGAAGCGTAAGCCTCGCGCCAATGACCCGGGCCGAACTCGCGGGCGATCGGCTCGATCTCGACGCGGGCTGCGGTTTCCGCGCCTTCGAACCCTTCGGCGGTAAGCCGTCCCTCCGGGAAAAACCGCTGTGTCACACCGACGCAGCCGATCTTGAGGGATTCGAGGCGCTCGGGCTCGAGCCCGCGACCGATGATGAACTCGGTCGACCCCCCGCCGATGTCGACGACCAACCGTGGCTCGAGCGAGCGCGGCAGCTCGTGCGCGACGCCGAGATAAATCAGGCGCGCTTCTTCGTGCCCGCCGATGACGTCGATCGGGAATCCAAGGGCGTGCTCGGCCTGCGGCAGAAACTCGCGTGCGTTTTTTGCCACGCGAAACGTATTGGTCGCGACTGCGCGCACCGCCGACGGGTGCAAGCCGGCGAGCCGTTCGCGGAAGCGCGCGAGGCATTGAAGCGCGGCCTTCATCGCCGAGGTTTTGATGCGACCCTGTGCATCGAGGCCGGCGCCGAAGCGCAGCGTTTCGCGCCAGGTGTCGAGCCGGTAGATCTGATCGCCTTCGACGCGACCGATCTCGAGCCGGAAGCTGTTCGAGCCCAGGTCGACGACGGCGAGCGTGGCGGCGGGCGTGGTGGACACGAATGTCCTACGGCGGCGGATGGCCAAGGCTAACAGAAAAGCCTCGCGGCAGCGCCTTTGGCGTCCGCAACGTTTCTGCTACGCTCGATGCTTTCGTGCTTGCGCATTCCGATTGAGCATCCGATGCCCGTCGACTATCTCAAGAAGATTCTCACGGCCCGGGTCTACGACGTCGCCATCGAGTCGCCGCTCGAGCTCGCTCCGACGCTGTCCGCGCGGCTCGGCAACCGGGTGCTGCTCAAGCGTGAAGATCAGCAGCCGGTGTTCTCGTTCAAGCTGCGCGGGGCGTACAACAAGATGGCGCATCTCTCGGCCGCTGAGCGCGCCCGCGGCGTGGTCGCTGCTTCGGCCGGCAACCACGCCCAGGGCGTGGCGCTGGCGGCGCAACGGCTCGGTTGCCAGGCGACCATCGTCATGCCGGTCACGACGCCGTCGATCAAAATCCACGCGGTCGAGGCGCGCGGTGCAAAAGTCGTGCTTCATGGCGACTCGTACAGCGAAGCGTACACGCGCGCGGTCGCGCTTGCCCGTTCGACACACGCGGTGTTCGTGCATCCCTACGACGACCCCGACGTGATCGCCGGTCAGGGTACGGTTGGCATGGAGATCCTGCGCCAGCAGCAGGGGCCGATCGACGCGATCTTCGTCGCCGTCGGCG
>VBCS01000214.1:0-1059 GCA_005888955.1 Betaproteobacteria bacterium | reverse complement strand
CGGGTCGACACCGACGCGATCTGCGCGGCAATCAAGGACGCGTTCGAGGACACGCGCTCGATTCTGGAGCCCGCGGGCGCGCTCTCCATCGCGGGAGTCAAGGCGTACTGTGAGCGCCATCGGACGCGCGACAAGACCTATGTTGCGATCGCCTGCGGCGCCAACATGAATTTCGACCGTCTGCGTTTCGTCGCCGAGCGCGCCGAGCTCGGCGAAGAGCGCGAGGCAGTCCTCGCGGTAACGATTCCGGAGCGCCCGGGCAGTTTCCGCGAGTTCTGCACCCTGCTCGGCAAGCGCAGCGTCACCGAATTCAACTACCGCTATGCCGACGCCAGGATCGCCCACATCTTCGTCGGCATCGAGGTCGCCAACCGCCATGAAACCGCAGAGCTGCTGCGGGCCATGCACAAGCGCCGCATCGAGGCCTACGACTTGTCCGACAACGAAATGGCCAAGCTCCACGTCCGGCATCTGGTCGGCGGGCACGCGCCGGACGCCGAGCACGAGATCTTGTTCCGGTTCGAGTTCCCGGAACGTCCCGGCGCGTTGATGCAGTTCCTGAACAGCATGAGCCGCGGCTGGAACATCAGCCTGTTCCATTACCGCAACCACGGCGCCGACTACGGCCGAGTGTTGGTAGGCATGCAGGTGCCGCCGTCGGACCACGCCGAATTTCAGCGTTTTCTGGGTCGGCTCGGCTATCGCTACGTCGACGAGTCCGCTAACCCGGCGTATCGGCTGTTTCTCGGTCGCTAACGCGTCCCGGGCTGCCAAAAAACGGCAGTTCCGGCTAGGGTTTCCACGAAGTGCTTGTTGCAAATCCCTCAGAAGCCTCAAGTTTGCGGGTTCTGGCAAGGATTATGCTCTAGGCATTTGGTTGCATACGTGGCACACTTTGGCGAATCGACATGGGATCAGCCGCCACAACCGCCGTATTGACTAGAAATGCCGGGAGCCAGGAATTGCCAGATTCGGCCGCGCTGACGGGCGTGAAGGTCATGGTGATCGACGACAGCAACACGATTCGTCGCAGCGCCGAAATCTTTCTGCTCCAGGCTG
>VBCS01000025.1:11686-11985 GCA_005888955.1 Betaproteobacteria bacterium | reverse complement strand
CGAAGCTGCCGCCGCATTTGCCGAGCGTGCGCACGGGCAGGATTTTCGCGTTCCAGTCGAGACCCGCGATCCCGACGCCGTTGTCGGTGCCGGCGGCGATAATGCCGCTCACAAACGTGCCGTGGAAGAAGCTCGGCTCGCCGGGAATGCCGTCGCCGCATTCGTTATCGCCGGTTGCATCGCCGGGATCGCTCGGGTCCGCATCCCGGCCGTTGCCATCGTTCGCAGTGACCGGATCGCTGATGAAGTCGTAACCGGGCAGGATGCGGCCGTCGAGATCGGGATGCGGGGTAATGCCG
>VBCS01000025.1:0-11444 GCA_005888955.1 Betaproteobacteria bacterium | reverse complement strand
CGGGCGCGGCGTCGCCGACCAGCCGGACCATCAGCTTGCGACCCTGGAACGGGCTTAGCCTCAGCGCCTTGGCCTTGGTCGTCGCCGGGTCGATCGACTCCGCCCATAGAACGCTGCGGTCTTCGCGCAGTCGGCGCAGCAGTGCGAGCGCGTCGGCGCGGGCGAGCGATGGTGTGAGCGTGAATTCCAGGCCGCCCGTGCGCGTCGTGCCGGAGAGCTCAATAGGCGCGCCCGCGAGCGCCTGCAGCTTGGCGAGTGCGTCGGAGGGCAGCTGGCCGGGTGCCGCTGCGTACGGATGCAACATCAGTCGGATCCGGGAAACGTCCTGCGCGGCTGCCGTTGCGGCGCAGGCCGCGAGCAGCAAGGCCAGGCCTAAGCGGTATAGCAGTCGTTGCAGCATGGTCACTCCTGATCCCTGATGCGCCTAGGCCGCGCGCCTCGATTGGCGCGAATACCCGAACGGGTCGAGCAATCCTACACAATGACAATGGAATTGTCAGCCCGAATGACGGGGAAAACGCACCGTTTAGGGTCTTAACGCCGGAAAAGCGACATCGAATACCGCCCTATTTCGCCCAAATTGTGTCGCCCGCGAAGATCAAGTTTCTGTCGCGTGTGCCGGGGTGAGCGCACGCCCGTAGGGCGACAACAACTTGACCATTTGCGCAAATATGCGCGGATTCGCGGCGATTACCCGCCCGCCGTAAAGATACGTCCCTTCACCGTCGAGGTCGCCGACCAGCCCGCCCGCCTCGACGATGAGCAGGCTGCCGGCCGCCACGTCCCAGGGATTCAGTCCCACTTCCCAGAACCCGTCGTAATAACCGGCAGCGACGTAGGCGAGGTCGAGTGCCGCCGAGCCGGGACGGCGGATTCCGGCGGCCTCGAGCGTCATCGCCTTGAACATCCGGATATAGACGTCGAGGTTGCTGCCGTCACGGAACGGGAAGCCGGTGCCGATGAGGCATTCCTTCAGATGCTGCCGGCGTGAGACGCGGATGCGGCGATCGTTGAGAAACGCGCCGCGCCCGCGCGTTGCGGTGAAGAGATCGTTGCGAACGGGATCGTAGATGACCGCCTGCGTGATCTGTCCCTTGTGCTGCAACGCGATCGACACGCAATACTGCGGGAAGCCGTGCAAAAAGTTTGTCGTGCCGTCGAGCGGATCGATGATCCACACGTGCTCCGCTGCGGCGTTGGCGCCTTGGGCAGTGCCTTCCTCTGCTAGAATCGCATGATTGGGATACGTCGCATGCAGCGTCTCGACGATCGCCGCTTCGGCGGCGCGATCGACTTCGCTGACGTAATCCTTGGGACCCTTGGTGGTCACGGTCAGGAGATCGAGATCGCGCGCGCCGCGATTGATGACGTTGCCGGCGCGGCGCGCGGCTTTGACCGCGGTCGTGAGCATCGGATGCAAGATCGCCATCGCCGAGCATTCTACCTGCATTTGCGCGCCATCCCTTTTACCTGCGCCCGCGTTGACCTCGCCGCTCGATCGCATCCGTGTCGTCCTGTGCGCGACCAGCCATCCCGGTAACATCGGCGCCGCGGCGCGCGCCATGCGCGCAATGGGTTTGTCGCGGCTCGTGCTCGTGGCGCCGCAACAGTTCCCCGACCCCGACGCAGACGCGCGGGCGGCCGGCGCGAGCGCGTTGCTGCGCAAGGCAACCGTGGTGCCCACGCTCGATGCCGCGCTCGCCGGCGCAACGCTGGCGATCGGATTTTCGGCGCGGCCGCGCGAATTCGCCGCCGTCGCGCTCCCGGTGCGCGCTGCGGCCCGGGAGGCCCTGCGGTACGCGGCGGACGGCGAGGTCGCCGTCGTATTCGGCTCCGAAATGTCGGGACTGTCGAACGACGATCTCGCGCGCTGTCAGATCGTGGCGACCATTCCCGGCGAGCCCGGCAAGGCGTCGCTCAATCTCGCTGCGGCGGTTCAAGTCGCCGCCTACGAGCTGTTCCTCGCCGCACGCGGCGAAGCGGTGTGGACCGCTCCTGCGTTCGCACCGGCCGCGCTTGACGAAATCGAGGAGTTGTTTGCCCACGCGCAGCGCACGCTGATCGCGATGCGCTTCCTCAACCCGCGACAGCCGAAGCGCCTGCAATATCCTGCGCGGCATACTCGCGCGCATCGACCAGTTGCTCGACCGCCGGCCTTGATCCGGTTACGCCGTGACCGATGCCCCGTCGACTGTTCCGGCCCCACAGCGGCCGGCTGCGCCCGGGTGCCGGAACTGCGGGGCGGCGGCGCCGGGAACGTATTGCCCGAACTGCGGGCAGGAAACGAGCCTCGCGCTGCCGACGGTGCGCGCAATGCTGCGCGAAGCCGCGGGGCGCTACGTCGCGCTCGACGGACGCATGTGGCGGACGCTTATCGGGCTGTTCTTCCGTCCCGGTTTTCTAAGCCGTGAATACTTCGCGGGTCGCCGCCGGCGTTATATCCGTCCCGCGCGGCTGTTCCTCGTGCTTTCGATCGCGCTCTTCGCATTGCTGCGATTCGCCGGCGAGCCGCCTGTCGTCCTCGATCGGGAGCTGACCCAGGCCGAGCGCGACGAGATCGCCGCGGATGCCGCGGAGGCCGAAGGCCACGCGGGTCTGAATATCGGCCCGGATCTCAAGCTCAGCATGAACATCGGCGCCAATGCGTGGCTCGATCCTCTGCAGCGGCGCATCGATCTGTTCAACCGGCTGTCGCGGCAGGAACGGGGCGAACAGATCTTTGCCGGGATGCTGCGCTACGGGCCCTACGCGGCCTTCGCGCTGCTGCCGCTGTTCGCGTTGCTCATGAAGCTGGTCTACGTCGGGCGCGCGCGGAGCTATCCGCTGCGGCCGCGGCGCTACGCCGCACATCTCGTGTTCGGCGCGTACAACCACGCCTTTTTGTTTCTTGTGGGCCTTTTGCTGGTGCTGCCTATTGCACCGTTGCGCGCCGCGCTCATCATCTGGGCGATCGTGTACTTGCTCTGGTCGATGAAGACCGTCTACGGCGGCCGCTGGTCCGGCGTGCTCGCCCGCGCGTTGGTCATTGTTTTCGCATATTCGGTCTTCTTCGCCGTCGTGATCGGCGGGCTCGCCGTCGCTGCGATCATGCTCCGTTGACCGCTTTTGCCTGCGTCGTCCCGCGTTGCGGAACCCACGCGCTCGAAGCTATTGCGATGAGCGCTTTCAACCTCAAATAGTTGAGTGATTCGGTCGGATATGGGAAAATAATTTCATGTTTAACCGACTTCGCGAAGACATCGCGGTCGTCTTCGACCGCGACCCGGCCGCCCGCAGCGCATGGGAGGTTCTGACCTGCTATCCCGGCCTGCATGCCCTGACCTGGCATCGCTGGGTGGCGCATCCCCTGTGGCGTGCGGGGTTCCTCTGGCTTGCGCGCTGGCTGTCCCACTGGGGTCGGTGGCTTACCGGCATCGAGATTCACCCCGGGGCGACGATCGGCCGCCGCGTATTCATCGACCACGGCATGGGGGTGGTCATCGGAGAAACCGCAGAGATCGGCGATGACTGCACGCTCTATCATGGCGTCACGCTCGGCGGCGTGAAATGGGAAAAGACCAAGCGCCACCCGACGCTGGGACGCAGGGTGGTGATCGGTGCCGGGGCCCAAGTCCTGGGGCCGATCCTGGTCGGCGATGGCGCCAAGGTCGGCTCCAACGCCGTGGTCGTGCGCGATGTCCCTGCGGGAGCGACCGCGGTCGGCATTCCGGCCCGGATTGTCACCGAGGACGACGTTCTGCGCCGCGAGAAGCAGGCGGCCAAGATCGGGTTTTCGGCCTATGCGATCAGCGCGGACATGAACGACCCGATGGCCCAAGCGGTCCATTCGCTCCTCGACCATGCCGCCGCGACCGACGAAAGGCTAAAAAAGCTGATCGAGTTCCTCAAGCGGGGCGGTATCGAGTGCGGTGACGCCAAGGCGACGGCCGACCGATTCGACCCGGAACGGATCAACAAAATGCTTGAGTGAACTAATCAGGCCTTTAGTTGACTAATTTAATCGGGAATTATAGAATTCATGTTGCCAGCCGGGGTTAATGGCTCGGCTAGGCGGGGTAAAAGACCATGCGACTGACGACCAAAGGGCGTTTCGCCGTAACGGCGATGATCGATGTTGCAATGCACAATGGTGAAGGCCCGGTCACGCTTGCCGGCGTTGCCGACCGGCAAAAGATCTCGTTGTCATATCTGGAGCAGCTGTTCGGGAAGTTGCGCCGCTCTGGGTTGGTCGACAGCGTGCGCGGGCCCGGCGGCGGCTACAATCTCGCGCGCCCGGCGACGAGTGTGTCAGTGGCGGACATCATTACCGCGGTCGATGAGCCGATCGATGCGACGAAATGCGGTGGCAAGGAAAACTGCCAGGACGACAAGCGTTGCATGACGCACGAGCTTTGGGCGAATCTGAACACGCATATTTTCGCCTTTCTGAGCTCGGTGACGCTCGAGCAGCTGGTCCGGCAGCAGGACAAGCAGGAAGTGGCGGTTTTGCAGGATCATCGTCTGCCCGGCAAGAAGCCCGAGCCCGCGGCGGTCGTTTGAAAACTCAACGAGCTCGCATTCCTGAACAGCGATGAAAAAACCGATCTACCTCGACTACTCCGCGACAACGCCGGTCGACCCGCGCGTCGCGGCCAAGATGATTCCGTATCTGACCGAGCATTTCGGCAATCCGGCCTCGCGTTCGCACTCGTTCGGCTGGGAAACCGAGAAGGCGGTCGAGGAGGCACGCGCGGAGGTGGCGCGACTGGTGAATTGCGACCCGAGGGAAATCGTCTGGACTTCGGGCGCGACCGAGGCGATCAACCTCGCGCTCAAGGGCGCGGCGCATTTCTATAAGGACAAGGGCAAGCACCTCGTCACGGTCAAGACGGAGCACAAGGCTACGCTCGACACCATGCGCGAGCTCGAGCGCGACGGGTTCGAGGTCACGTATCTCGACGTCGCGGAAGACGGGCTCGTCGATCTCGAGAAGTTCAAGGCCGCGCTGCGGCCGGACACGATCCTGGCCTCCGTCATGTACGTCAACAACGAGATCGGCGTGATTCAGGATATTCCGGCGATCGGGGAAATCTGCCGCAGCCGCGGCATCATATTCCACGTCGACGCCGCGCAAGCCACCGGCAAGCTGCCCATCGACCTCGCGGCGCTCAAGGTGGACCTGATGAGCTTCTCGGCGCACAAGACCTACGGGCCGAAGGGCGTGGGCGCGCTGTTCGTCCGCCGCAAGCCGCGCGTGCGCATCGAGGCACAGATGCATGGCGGCGGTCACGAGCGCGGCATGCGCTCGGGCACGCTGCCCACGCACCAGATCGTCGGCATGGGCGAAGCGTTCCGGCTGGCACGGTTGGAGATGGCAACCGATAACGAGCGTATCCGCATGCTGCGCGACAGGTTGCGGCAAGGCCTGTCCGAGATCGAAGAGATCTATATCAACGGAAACATCGAGCGGCGCGTGCCGCATAACCTCAATGTAAGCTTCAACTTCGTCGAGGGCGAGAGTCTGATCATGGCGATCAAGGATGTCGCGGTATCGTCAGGCTCGGCATGCACGTCGGCGTCGCTGGAACCGTCCTACGTACTGCGTGCGCTCGGCCGAAGCGACGAGCTCGCGCACAGCTCGATTCGCTTCACCGTCGGCCGTTTCACGACGGAAGACGAGATCGATTACACGGTCGACCTGCTCAAGCGCAAGATCGCCAAGCTGCGCGAGCTTTCGCCTTTGTGGGAAATGCACCAGGAAGGTGTCGACCTCAATACGGTGGTATGGGCAGCGCACTAAAGGCATAAAGCAGAAAAGGAGTTGCATCATGGCTTACAGCGACAAGGTTCTGGATCACTACGAAAACCCGCGCAATGTCGGTTCGTTCGGGAAGGATGCGGACGACGTCGGCACGGGCATGGTCGGCGCGCCGGCCTGCGGCGACGTGATGAAGCTGCAGATCAAGGTGGGTCCGGACGGGCGCATCGAAGATGCCAAGTTCAAGACGTACGGTTGCGGATCGGCGATCGCGTCGTCCTCGCTCGTCACCGAGTGGGTGAAGGGCAAGACCCTTGATCAAGCGACAGGCATCAAGAACACGCAGATCGCCGAGGAGCTGTCGCTGCCGCCGGTGAAGATCCACTGCTCGATCCTGGCCGAAGACGCGATCAAGGCTGCGGTTGCCGACTATCGCAAGAAACATGGTGGCGACAGCCAGCCTGAGGGTCAGACGCTCGCGGCGCAGAGCGCGCCCGTGGCGGCCGATTGAGCGAAACGCGCATGTCGATCACGCTGACGGAGAATGCGGCGAAGCACGTCTCCAACTTCCTGAGCAGGCGCGGGAAGGGAGTGGGCTTGCGTCTGGGCGTGCGAACGACAGGGTGCTCCGGCCTCGCCTACAAGATCGAATACGCCGACGAGATTCACCCCGAGGATCACCGCTTCGACAGCCACGGCATTACGGTTGTGGTCGACCCCAAGAGCCTGCCCTATCTCGACGGCACCGAGCTCGACTTTGCAAAGGAAGGATTGAACGAAGGCTTCAAGTTCAATAATCCCAATGTGAAGGATGAATGCGGCTGCGGCGAAAGCTTCAACGTTTGAGTAGAGCATCCCCTCCCCCAGCGGGGGAGGGAGAGGGTGGGGGCGCAGTGCGCATGCATAGCGGTGTCTCCCTCCCACCTTCCCCGCAGGGGGAAGGGAGAACAACAATGATCGACTTCTCCCAGAACTACTTTGCACTCTTCGGCCTGCCGCAGCGTTACGGCTTCGACCCGGAGCAGCTCGATGCCGCGTACCGCGCACTCCAGCGCGTGGTGCATCCCGACCGCTACGCCGCGGCAGGTGACGCCGAGCGCCGCGTGGCCCTGCAATCCTCCGCGCGCGTCAACGAAGCGTACCGGGCGCTGAAGGATCCTGTCGGTCGCGCGCAATACCTGCTGTCGTTGCGCGGGATCGACGCGCTCGCGGAGACGAATACGGCTCTGCCGGCGGAGTTCCTGCAGCACGAGCTCGAGCGGCGCGAAGCGGTCGGCGACGCGCAGGCAGCACGCGATGCGGACCGCCTTGCCGCGCTACTGCGCGAGGTGAGGTCGGACGCCGCCGCGCTGGAGACAACGCTTGCCGAACGTCTCGACTCGGAGGCATGGGAAAACGCGCGCGACGCCGTGCGCGAGTTGCGTTTTCTCACCAAGGTCGCCGACGATATCGAGGCGGCAATCGGCGAGGTCGAGAACTGATGGCGCTGTTGCAGATCGCCGAGCCGGATGCCCCGCCGGCTCCGCATCAACATCGGCTTGCGGTCGGCATCGACCTCGGAACCACCAACTCCCTGGTCGCGACGGTGCGTCACGGCATCCCCGTCGTGCTGCCCGACGCGGAGGGCCGGCCGCTGCTGCCCTCGATCGTGCGTTACGCCGATCGTGGCGTCGAAGTTGGCTATCCGGCGCAGGACGCGCTCGTCGTCGATCCGCAGAACACGATCGTGTCGGTCAAGCGGCTGATGGGACGGGGCCTGGCCGATCTCTCCGATGCGAGGCGCTTTCCGTATCGCTTCATCGACGCGCCGGGCATGGTGCAGATCGAAACCCGCAGCGGAATTCGCACGCCGGTCGAGGTTTCGGCCGAGATCCTGCGTACGTTGCGGCTGCGCGCCGAAGCAAGCCTGGGCGGCGCGCTGGCGGGCGCGGTCGTGACCGTGCCTGCGTACTTCGACGATGCGCAGCGGCAAGCGACTAAGGATGCGGCACAGCTCGCGGGCTTGAACGTGCTGCGGCTGCTGAACGAGCCGACGGCGGCAGCGATCGCCTATGGCCTCGACAACGCCTCCGAGGGCATCTACGCGGTCTACGACCTGGGCGGCGGGACCTTCGACCTGTCGATCCTCAAGCTCTCGCGCGGCGTCTTCGAGGTGCTCGCGACCGCCGGCGACACCGCGCTCGGCGGCGACGATTTCGATCATCGCGTCTACTGCTGGGCGCTGGAGACTTCGCGTGTCGGTCCGGTCTCGGCGTCCGACACGCGGCTTGTCATGCTCAAGGCGCGCGAGGCGAAAGAGAATCTGACCGCGCACGCATCGACCCCGCTTGTCGCGACGCTGTCGACGGGCGAGCGTATCGATCTGACATTGACCGCGGCGATCTTTACCGCCATCACGGAGACGCTCGTCGGCAAGACGCTCGGCCCCGTCAGGAAGGCGCTGCGCGATGCGAAGCGCACGCCTGGCGAGATCGACGGCGTCGTCATGGTTGGAGGCGCCACGCGCATGCCGCAGATTCAGAAAGCGGTCGCGACGTTCTTCGGCGCTCCGCCGCTCAACAACCTCAACCCCGACCAGGTCGTCGCGCTCGGCGCCGCAATTCAGGCGAACGTGCTCGCGGGCAACCGTGCGCGCGACGAAGACTGGCTGCTGCTCGACGTCATCCCGCTCTCGCTGGGGCTCGAGACGATGGGCGGCTTGACCGAGAAGATCATCCCACGCAACGCAACGATCCCCATCGCCCGGGCGCAGGAGTTCACGACCTTCAAGGACGGCCAGACCGCGATGGCGATTCACGTCGTGCAGGGCGAGCGCGAGAAAGTCGCCGACTGCCGGTCGCTTGGGCGTTTCGAACTGCGCGGGATTCCGCCGATGGTCGCGGGGGCAGCGCGCATCAGCGTAACGTTCCAGGTCGACGCCGACGGCTTGCTGTCGGTGTCGGCGCGCGAGCGGACAACCGGCGTCGAGGCGGCGATCACGGTCAAGCCCTCGTACGGGCTTGCCGACACCGAAATCGCGCGCATGCTCCAGGAGTCACAGGCACACGCCGCCGAGGACATGGAGGCGCGTGCGCTGGGCGAAGCGCAGGTCGAGGCAGAACGGATGCTCGCTGCGACGATGAGCGCGCTTGACGCCGACGGCGATCTGCTCGCGCCGGAGGAGCGGGCGGAGATCGACGCCGCCATGGCGCCGGTGCGCCGGCTTGTCGCAGGTGCGGACCGTCACGCGCTCAGTGCCGCGGTCGCCGCCCTGAACCGCGCGACCGAGGAGTTCGCCGCGCGGCGCATGGATCGCAGCGTCGCCGGCGTTCTCGCCGGCCGCAGCGTCGATTCGCTGGCAGAGGATTAGAACGGATGCCGGAAATCGTCGTCATGCCGCATGCGGAGCTGTGTCCGGAGGGCAAGACCTTCGAGGCCGCGAAGGGCGAGTCGATCTGCGATAATCTGCTCGACCACGGCGTTGAGATCGAGCACGCCTGCGAAAAATCCTGCGCCTGCACGACCTGTCACGTGATCGTGCGCGAGGGATTCGACTCGCTGTCGCCGTCCTCCGAAGACGAGGACGACCTGCTCGATCGCGCGTGGGGTCTCACCCCTGTGTCGCGACTTTCCTGCCAAGCCAAGGTCGGCGATTCGAAGCTCGTGATCGAGATCCCGAAATATACGATCAATTACGCCAAGGAAATCACCAAATGAAGTGGACCGACAGCCGTGAGCTCGCGATCGCGCTCGCCGACGCGCATCCGGACGTCGATCCTAATCGCGTGCTCTTTACCGACCTGCGGCGCTGGGTGCTCGAGTTGCCCGGCTTCGACGACGACCCGAAGCACAGCGGCGAAAAGATTCTGGAAGCGATCCAGATGGCCTGGGTCGACGAAGGCGGCTTCGAGGAAGAATGAAGACGTCTCCATGGCCGCTCCGCTGACCGCACTGTATGCGGGCGTGCTCGGATTATTCCTGCTGGCGCTCGGCGCGCGCGTTTCGCTGTTGCGCAGCAAGCTTCGCGTGGGCATGGGACACGGCAACGACGTACATCTCGCGCGGGCGATCCGGGTTCACGGCAATGCAGTCGAGTGGATCGTGCCCATGCTGCTGCTTTTCCTGGTCGCCGAGCTGGATGGCGCAAACCGGATCTTCCTGCACGTCTGTGGCGTAAGCTTTGTCGGCGCCCGCATCGCCCATGCCGTCGGCGTGTCGCGCACGTCGAAGGAATCGTCCGGGCGCTTCTGGGGCATGGCCGGCACCTGGCTCGTCATCGCCGTGCTGGCGCTGTGGGACATCACCGCGTTCGCTCGGGCGGGCCTTGCGTTCTTGCGATAGCGTCGCTGCTACATGAACAGGTTGAGGATCGCATCCAATCCGCAGTAGTCGATCGCGTAAGTCGTCTTCGCCCGGACGATCGGCTTGGCGTGATACGCGACGCTGACGTCGGCGAGCCGCAGCATCGGCAGGTCGTTGGCGCCATCACCGATCGCCACAAGCAGCCCGTCATCGCCTTTGAGCTCGCGCCCGAGGCGCGCGAACGCCGCAGCCTTCACCTGACCATCGACGATCTCGCCGGAGATGCGTCCGGTGAGCCGGCCGCCGGCGATCTCCAGCGTGCTGGCGACGGCATGGTCGAGACCGAGCCGCGCCTTGAGCCGCTCGGTGAAGAAGGTGAAGCCGCCGGATACGAGTAGCGTCTTCGCGCCGGCGCGAGCGAATCCGGCGAGCATGCGCTCGGCGCCCGGCGAGAGCTTCAGGCGCTCGTCGTACACGCGCGCGAGCGCAGCGATATCGAGGCCCGCGAGCAGCGCGACGCGGCGTGTCAGGCTCTCGCGGAAGTCGATTTCGCCGCGCATCGCGCTCGCGGTAATCGCGGCGATCTCCGGCTTGATGCCTTGCAAGTCGGCGATCTCGTCGACGCATTCGATACTGATCAGCGTCGAGTCCATGTCCATCGCCACCAGCCGTACGCGGTCGACGCGTTGGTCGTCCGGCACGAAACCGAAATCGATGCCTGCCTCCGCGCACAGCTCGGCCACGCCGACGCGCTGCCGCGCGGACGATAAGCGGAACGCCTGAGTGCTCGCGGCGGAGAGCGCGCTGATCGCTTCGGCTTCAACCAGGCGAGCCGTCTTCGCGCCGGCGCGAGCGAATCCGGCGAGCATGCGCTCGGCGCCCGGCGAGAGCTTCAGGCGCTCGTCGTACACGCGCGCGAGCGCAGCGATATCGAGGCCCGCGAGCAGCGCGACGCGGCGTGTCAGGCTCTCGCGGAAGTCGATTTCGCCGCGCATCGCGCTCGCGGTAATCGCGGCGATCTCCGGTTTGATGCCTTGCAAGTCGGCGATCTCGTCGACGCATTCGATACTGATCAGCGTCGAGTCCATGTCCATCGCCACCAGCCGTACGCGGTCGACGCGTTGGTCGTCCGGCACGAAACCGAAATCGATGCCTGCCTCCGCGCACAGCTCGGCCACGCCGACGCGCTGCCGCGCGGACGATAAGCGGAACGCCTGAGTGCTCGCGGCGGAGAGCGCGCTGATCGCTTCGGCTTCAACCAGGCGAGCCAGCTCCTTGATCTGCGGCGTGGCGATGTCGGGAGCCTGGATGACGAGATCCATGCGCGCCATCACGTCGCCTTGGCGCGTTTCTTTTTTCCGGTTCGCTCGGGTCCGCCGGCGACTGACGGCGGCGCATCGGCCAGCACGAAGTCGATCTTCGTCTG
>VBCS01000213.1 GCA_005888955.1 Betaproteobacteria bacterium | reverse complement strand
TCCGTCAGAGTCCAAAGCGCCACGGTCGCGGCGAGGCGCTCAGGCGCATCAATGCCGGCGAGACGCGCCGTCGCCCAGCCCGCGAAGGCGGGAAAAAGCGCGAGGTAAGCGCAGAAAAGCGCGGTCGCCAGAGCGGCAAGCAGGCCGGCCATTCCGCCGAACATGGCCAGGGCGATGTAGAGCCAGGACACGCCGGTGCCGAACAACCCGAGCCCGAACGCAAACCCCAGCCACGCGGCGGCGCGAGGCGACGCGGCTCGCCGCCACAGTGCGAACAGGCCGGAGAGCGTCAGAACGGGAAGGGCGGAAAAGCCGAAAGGCGCGAACCCGAAGACTGTCGCCGCGCCGAGCACGAGTGACACAACGATCGGTGTGATCGCGGGTACCGTGAGCCTCACCATCGCAGAGGCTCTCGCAGGCTAAGGCGCGCCCGCGGGCGAATCTTCGTCGGGTTCCGGCGCCAGCCGTTCGACTTGCAGCGTATAGATCCGACGGCTGTCGGCGCGCACGACCTTGAAGCGGAAATTGCCTATCGTCGTCGCCTCGCCGCGTTTGGGCAGGCGGCCGAACGCCTGCAGCACCAGGCCGCCGATGGTATGAAATTCCTCGTCGCTGAACTGCGCGCCCAGCGCTTCGTTGAAAGCGGCGATTTCGGTCTGCGCTTTGACCCGATAGCGCGCGCCCGCCTCGGGAATGATGTTGTCCTCGGCCTCGTCGAAGTCGTATTCGTCCTCGATATCGCCGACGATCTGTTCCAGCACGTCCTCGATGGTTACTAGGCCCGAAACGCCGCCATACTCGTCGACGACGATGGCGATGTGGTTGCGATTGGCGCGGAAGTCGCGCAGCAGCACGTTGAGCCGCTTGGACTCCGGCACGAAGACAGCGGGACGCAGCGTATCGCGCAGATTGAACGACTCGGGGTTGGCGTAGTAGTTGAGCAATTCCTTGGCGAGCAGAATGCCGACGACGTCGTCCTTGTTCTCGCCGACGACCGGAAAGCGCGAGTGGCGCGTCTCCATGACGAAGGGAATGAACTGCTCGGGCTCATCGTCGATCGACACGACGTCCATCTGGGAGCGCGGGATCATGATGTCGCGCACGGTCATCTCGGAGACCTGCAGCGCGCCTTCGATGATCGACAGAGCATCCGCGTCGAGCAGTTTGCGCTCGAACGCGCCGTGCAGCAGCGTGAGCAACTCCTCGCGGTCCTCCGGCTCGCGGATCAGGAACGCAGAGAGCCGCTCGAGCAGCGTCGGGCGCTGATGTTCCTTGTCGTTAGCGTGTTCGCTCATCGGCGGGCGCGCCGGGGCGGGTTCGCCGCCGGGGCAGGAAGCGCCGCGTAGGGGTTGCCGAAGCCCAGTCCCGCGAGGATAGCAATCTCCTGCGCTTCCATCCTCGCCGCCTCGGCGGCCTTTTCGTGACTGTAGCCTTGCAGGTGCAGCATGCCGTGGACGACAAGGTGCGCGCAATGCGCGGCGAGCGGTTTGCCCTGCTGCACGGCCTCGCGTCTCAACACCGAGGCGCAGAGCACGATATCACCGCCACGCGCGCTATGTTCATCATCGTACACGAACGACAGCACGTTGGTGGGATGGTCCTTGCGGCGATGCCGACGATTGAGCGCGCGGCTTTCTGCTTCCTCGACGAACCGAAGCACGACCCTCACGTTCGCCGCGTCCGCGACCGGACATTTTCGCTCGCTGCGAGATCATGCCGCCGCCCGCGCCTGCGCAAGGAGTCTCGCATAGAGTGGCACGACCGTCGCGTCATCGAGGGCAAGCAGGTTATCGCCGACGTAGAGCTCGATGGTCGACCAACCGGGAATCTGCGCTTCAGCGATGCGCTGCGCAAGCCACACTCCTTCCAGGGCGGCAAGCCGATCGCGCGCCTCCGCCACCGCTGTCGCCCGCGCTGGCAAGTGGAGGTGGAAAAGATTCACCTGCGGCGGTTGCGGGTCGATGACCAGGCCTTCGATCGCCGCCAGCGCTTGCCCGAGTGCAAGCCCCCGTGCGCGGTACGCCGGCATCTTGGCGAGCTGCGCGTCGATACGCATGGCGGCCGATGCGACAAAAGGGTGCAGCTGGACCAAGGTACCGCCTTGGCGGCGCCGCCAGATGCGTGACTCGGCAATGAAATCCTGGGGGCCGAGCAGCATTGCTCCAGCCAGCGCGCCGATCCCCTTGTAGAAGGATACGTAGACCGAATCGAAAAGTGCGCAGATGTCGGCGAGCGTCTGCGGCGCATAGAACGCGTGCGCTTCCCAGAGCCGGGCGCCGTCCAAGTGCAGCTTCACGCCGCGCTCGCGCGCAAGCGCTGCCAGCGCCTCGAGCTCGTCCCACTCCGGGAGACGGCCGCCGATCTCGCGGGCTGGCAGCTCGATCAACAGGGCCGCGGGCCGCTCATGGCAAGCCGCCAGATCCCGCGCCAGCGTCGGCCGGTCACGCGGGCCCAGCAGTATCGAGTCCAGGCGGTGCAACCGGGCATAGGCACGCTCCTCATGGAGCTCGAGATGCGCCGTCGGGTGCATCGCGACGCAGAAATGACCGGCGCGCTCGCACCACATGCGCAGCGCGATCAACTGCGCCATCGTGCCGCTCACCATGAATGCCGCCGCAGGCTTGCCAAGGAGCGCAGCGATCTTCGCCTCGAACGACTCGATGAGCTCGCCGTCGCCGTAACGGTCGGCATGCCAGCCGTGCGTGCGGCACCACTCGGCTATGCGAGCGAGCTCCGCGCCCGGGATCTCCGGTGCGTGGCCGGATACGTGCAGCGTGCAGCGGTGACGCAGCGCCTCCAGCTCGCGCGGGGAAAGCGGCATCAGGCTTGCCTAGCGCACGCGGCGCCGGTCGACGGCCGGAGCGTCGATGCGCTCGCTCTGGGTGTGCTTTTCGTAGGCGCTGATGATCTTCTGCACCAGGGGGTGGCGTACGACGTCGGCGCTGGTGAAATCGGTGAACGCAAGCCCGCGCACGTCGGCGAGGACGCGGCGAGCCTCGATCAACCCGCTTTTCTGACCGCGCGCAAGGTCGATCTGGGTGACGTCGCCGGTGATAACCGCCTTGGTGCCAAAGCCGATGCGGGTCAGGAACATCTTCATCTGCTCGGGCGTCGTGTTCTGTGCTTCGTCGAGAATGATGAACGAGTGATTGAGCGTCCGGCCGCGCATGTAGGCGAGCGGCGCGATCTCGATGGTATTGCGCTCGAAAAGCTTCGCGGTCTTGTCGAAGCCCATCAAATCGTACAGCGCGTCGTAGAGCGGACGCAGATAGGGGTCGACCTTCTGTGCGAAATCGCCGGGCAAAAAACCGAGCCGCTCGCCGGCCTCGACGGCGGGGCGCACCAGCACCAGGCGCTTGACGATGTCGCGTTCCAGTGCGTCGACGGCGCAGGCAACGGCGAGATACGTCTTGCCGGTGCCGGCCGGTCCGATGCCGAAAGTGATGTCGTGGTCCTGGATGTGCTGCAGATACGCGATCTGGTTCGGCGTTCGCCCGTGCAAGTCGGCGCGGCGCGTGCGCAATACCGGTCCCTCGCGTTCGGCGACCTCGGCCGGCGCCGCGGGTTCCGGCCTCTCCCCGCGCAACTCGATCAAGCCGAGCTGGACGTCGTCGATGGTCAACGGCTCCTGCGCCTGCGCGTAGAAGCGATTGAGCGCGGTAGCCGCCTGCTCGACGGGGCCGCGAGCGCCGCGCAGCGTGAACGTTGCTCCGCGGCGCGCGATGGCGACGTCCAGCGCTGCTTCGATCTGCCGCAGATTGGCGTCGAGCGCCCCGCAAAGGTTTGCCAGCGCTCGGTTATCGACCGGCGCGAGCGTAAGCTCGGCGCTGTGCGGCTTCAAGCAGGTCGCGGCATCGATGGCCGCAAGCTGCGGCTAGACTCCATGCCGCTGTAACGTCGCTTTGAGCGCTTCGTCGAGCGTCGACAATCCTTCGGCGATATGCGCTTTCGTCTCCTTTGACCAGCCGGTCCTTGTCGCAGCGGCCTGAAGCTCGTCGCGCAGCGCCCGTGCGTCCTGACGCAGCAGCGCTCTCGCGTCCGGCGGCATCGACAGCGAAGGCCGGATCAGCGCGCCTGCGACGCGCGCGAGATGCTCGCGTTGCAAGTTTCGCCGCAGCGGCGATATCTCCTGGCCGCTCCTGAGCTCGCTCCAGATCGAGCGGTGCAGCGATTCATACAGCTCGGACAGATGAAAGCCCGCCTTCGGATTGTCGAGCTTGACCTCGCTGTCGAGGATCCGCTGCGCGATGGCTTCGCTCATGAGGTTGTCGAGGACGGTGCGTTGGATCGTTAGCACCTGTCCGGTGAGCGAATAGTCCACGCCCGGCGTCGACAATCCGACGCCGTACATGTCATTACGATCGAGATAGTCCACTTGCATGCGCCGCATGAATTCGGGCTTGAAGCGGAAACTGTCTGCCGAGAAAAGGCCGCTTTCGATTATCTTCAGTGCTTCGCGCTGCTTCGCGGCGGCGATCGGCGTAAGCGGCGCGCGCGCGCTGCCCGCGTGGTCGCGCAGTGTGCTGACGCCACCGATGTACTTGGCGACCGTCGTCGACGACTGGCCGATGACGAGCAGACCTCGCGTCACCGTGCGCCGGAGCACGGAGTAGCTCTCGCCCGACTTGAGATCCCGGCTCTGCCAGCGGTCCCACAGCTCGCGCGCCAGGACAAGGCGCCGGCGCGCGAAGGCCAGCGGATCGTTGCCAAGATCGGCCTGGTTCGCCTCCGGATCGATGGCGAACGACGAATCCTCGTCGGTCGCGTACGCGAGCTGCGGCTCGGCGTTGCGCCCCGCGATCTGCTGCAGGCGGACGGACTCATCAGCCGGAGGGATCTCCGCGTAGCCGTACTCGACCGCCCAGTAATCGTAGGGTCCGAGCGTGTTCATGCCGTAGGACCCCTGGCGTTCGCCAGTGAGCGCGATGTTGACCGCGTTATATTCCATGACGGAGCCTGCGATGCCGTGCTCACGAGTGAACTCCGCATCGTTGAGCTGCGCCTGGGAATAGATCATCGAGGCGCGGAAGTTGTGCCGCAGCCCCAGCGTGTGGCCTACTTCATGCATCACGACATCCTTGACGTCGGCGAGCACGAACGCCTCGGCTTCCGGGCCGTCGGGATCGATTTCGCCGCGGGCCTCGAGGAGATCGAGCGCAAAGTTCATCTCCTGAGCGGCATAGTCCTGCAGTTGGCAGATCCGGTCGGGGTGCTCGAGAAAACCCGGGATCGCGCTCGGCTCGGGAATCTGCTCGACGCGCTGGAAGCGGCGATTGCGGAAGCGTACGGGGTCGATGCCGATGTCGGCATCGAGGATCTCGCCGCTGCGCGGGTCGACTTGGCTCGGACCGATGCCGCCGAACAAGGGTCGCGCGGTCGTCATCCAGCGGATCGAGGCATGGCGCGCATCGAGCGTGTCCCAGTCGGCGTCGTCGGGCTGGACCTTGGCCTGTATCGCATTCTTGAAGCCTATCTTCTCGAATGCCTTGTTCCATTCCAGGACGCCGTCGATGACCGCCTGGCGATACTTTTCGGGAATGTTGCGGTCGAGCCAGTACACGATCGGCTGCTTCGGCTCGGACATCTCCGCCGCCGGATCCTTCTTTTCCAAGCGCCAGCGATGAATATAGTTCACGCGCGGCGTGAGCTTGCTGTCGCTGCTGAAGTCGTAGCGGCTGTTCATGAAGTAGCCGATTCGGTCGTCGGCGATACGCGGCCGCATCGGCTCGTCGGGAAGCTGGGCGAAGTTGTAATAGAAGCCGAGGAAGAGGCTCCGGATGTCGGGCACGGTGGCCGGCGGCGGCGTGGGCGGCATCGGACCGGGAACGGCCGGAGGCTGGGCGACACGCGATAGCGCGTAGTGGGCGTTGACCTCGATCGCGACGAGCTCCGGCGTTGCGCGCGTCTTCACGATTCCAGAGTTACGCGGATCGAACGAGTATCCCTGCCGGAAGGCGCGCTCGAGCGCGCCGTTGGCGCCGGGGATGTCGGCGAACAGCAGCATATTGGCCTCGATCAGGATCGACTTGCGCTCCGGATGCGGCTGGCTTACTACCGGCGCCGCGGCGAGCAGGCTGTCGGAAAACGCTTCGCTGACCGCGCGTGCCTGCGGCGTATTCGGCTGCGCGAAGTAACTCGTGTTGCGCGCGAGCAGCTGTACGTGGGTCGTCCCGAGGCGGTGGAAATAGACGATATGGCTTTCGCCCATCAGTCCGCCGAAGAAGAATTTCTCCCCGAGACCGCGTGAAAGATTCACCGAAAAGAAGTATGGCGTGTCGAACTGATTCGGCGCGATTTCCAGCCAGACCTTGTCGTCCTTCTGCCAGACCCGGAACAACCCGGGCATCTCATGCGCGTCCTTGACGATATCGGCGAAAGGCTTGGCCGACTGCGCCGCCGCGACAGCGGCTGCGGCTGCAGCCGCGGCGACCACCGGTGCGGGCGGACGCGCGGCGCTACCGGGGGCGACTGCCGGACTTGTCGCGGCGTTCGCGTCCGTCGCCGCCGTTGCAGCCGCCGCTGCCGCGGCAGCGATTACCGGCGTCTCGCCATTACCGCTTGGAGGCGCCGATGCGCAGCCCGCCAGGAAGGTCGCGGCCGCGACGGCCGCGAGCGCCAGATGCGCGGGCCGCAATCCGGTCGCGAAGAAGGAAATCGGGGAACTTGAGATAACCATTGCGACAACCTTTAAGTCAGTGAGTCAATGATATGAATCCGCGGACGTGAGGGTCTCGCGCGGGGATGATCCGGCACGTCAGGCGGCCGCGAGCTCGCCGCGCAACGAATGCGACAGCGCTGCGATGATGCGCACATCGGCATAGTTGCCGACCAGACTGGCCGCGCCGGGAAAGTTGACGACACGGTTGGCCTCGGTCCGGCCGGCCAACTCGCCCTCGCTTCGCGCCGAACGACCGGTCACCAAGACGCGCTCGGCGCTGCCGATCATGCGCTCGCTGTGCGCCCAGTATTGGGCGTCGAGCGCTGCCTGCAGCCGTGCGAGCCGCGCCTGCGCGACCGCGGCAGCGACCTGATCGGGAAAATCCGCCGCCGGCGTTCCGGGCCGAGGGCTGTAGATAAAACTGAAGCTGCCGTCGAAACCTACGTCGTCGACGAGCCTCATCGTCTGCTCGAAATCCTTATCGGTCTCGCCGGGGAAGGCGACGATGAAGTCGGACGTCAATGACAACTGCGGACGCACCGCGCGGAGCCTCCGGACGATCGCTTTATACTCGAGCGCGGTGTAGCCGCGCTTCATCGCCGCGAGCACGCGATCGGATCCCGACTGCACCGGGAGGTGGAGCGTCGATACGAGCTTCGGCAGCTTGCCGTAAGCCTCGATCAGCCGCGAGGTCATCTCCTTCGGATGCGAAGTGGTGTAGCGGATGCGTTCGAGCTCCGGAAACTCGGCAAGGTATTCAAGCAGTGTCGCCAGGTCGGCAACCCCGCCATCGGCGCTCATGACGCCTCGGTAGGCGTTCACGTTCTGGCCGAGCAGCGTGATCTCCTTGACCCCCTGGTCGGTAAGATCGGCGACCTCGGTGAGCACGTCGTCGAACGGCCGCGAGACCTCTTCGCCACGCGTGTACGGCACGACGCAGAAGCTGCAATACTTGCTACAGCCCTCCATGATCGACACAAAGGCGCTGACGCCCTCGATCCGCGGCGGGGGCAGATGATCGAATTTCTCGACCTCGGGAAAACTGATGTCGACCTGCGGCCGCCCGGTGCTGCGCCGGCGCGCGATGAGGTCGGGCAACCGGTGCAGGGTCTGCGGTCCGAAGACGACGTCGACGTAGGGGGCACGGCGCACGATCGCCGCGCCTTCCTGGCTCGCGACACAACCGCCCACGCCGATGATGAGCTCGGGCTTCGCCGCCTTGAGGCCGCGCACCCGACCGAGATCGTGGAAGACGCGCTCCTGTGCCTTCTCGCGCACCGAGCACGTGTTGAACAGGATCACGTCGGCCTCGTCGGGCCGCTCGGTCAGCTCGAGCCCTTGCGCTTCGCGCAGCACGTCGGCCATCTTGTCCGAGTCGTACTCGTTCATCTGGCAGCCGAACGTGCGGATATACAGCTTGCGGGCCATGGAAATAGGCGCGTGGAAAGCCCGCAAGTATAGCAGCTACCATCCCGGCGCGCCTCTGCCCCCGACGGGCGCTATAATGGGCCCAGCAGGTGTCCGCCGCGCGGCTCGAGAGCGCGGCGGGTGAAACGGGAAGCCGGTCAAGCCGCGGGGCGAAGCCCTTGAGGCCATGCCGGCGCTGCCCCCGCAACGGTAGGTCAGTGCGGGCCGTCGAACGACGCCACTGTTCGCTCTCAGGCGAGCGGGAAGGCATGACGGCCTCAAGCTTCAACTGACGAGCCCGGAGACCGGCCTGCGTCCGGCGCACCGCGCCGGAACCAGGCGCACCGCGGGTGGCGGCAAGCGGCCGGACGGTCGCCTCCTGCCACTCGAGCGGCCATCCGCCGACTCCTCATTCCGCGTTGATTCGATCCACCCGCCGTGCGGGGATGCACGGCCCACGCGGAGAAGTGCGATGCCTGCTTTGTCCCTGATACTGTCCCGTTGGTGCAGTACAAGTTTGCTCGCCGCTACTTTCGTCTTCTACTTGAGCGCGCCCGACGCCCAGGTCCTGCCCAAACAAACGACGATCGAGCCGGTCTTCGTCACAGCGGCGCGCTCACCACAGCCGCTTGCCGAACTCATCGCCGACGTGACCACGATCGGACCCGAGGAGATCGCGCGCGCAGGCGCGCAGAGCCTCGCCGAACTGCTCGCCCGCGTCCCAGGCGTAGAGATCGCGATGAACGGCGGGCCCGGCTCGACGAGCTCGGTCTTCCTGCGCGGCGCCAACCGCGGCCACACGCTGGTGTTGCTCGACGGACTGCGCATCGGCTCGTCGAGCGATGGCGCGACTGCGTTCGAAGCGATTCCGCTCGAGCAGATCGACCATATCGAGATCCTGCGCGGGCCCGCGTCGAGCCTTTACGGCGCCGACGCGATCGGCGGCGTGATCCAGATATTCACGCGCCGCAGCGACGGCATGCTCGCCGCCAACACCAGCGCGGCCCACGGGACGTACGGAACCGGCGTCGCGAGCGGCGGTGTCTCGGACGGCAGCGGCCCATGGCGGTTCGCGCTCCAGGCGGGCGTACGCAAGAGCGAGGGCTTTAACGCCATCGGCAATCCCGCTAACTTCAGCTACAACCCCGATCGCGACGGCTATCGCGACGAAAGCGGCAGCGGCAGCGTGAGCTTTCGCTTCGCCGATGACCAGGAGCTGTCGGCGCAGTTCTTCCGCAGCAGGGCGAACGCGCAATTCGACGGCGGTCTCGGCTTCGACGACCGGACCATCACGACGCTTACGAGTTACTCGGTCGCGAGCCGGAACCGGCTGGCATCGTTCTGGACGAGCCGGCTCGAGGCCGGCGAAGGCGATGACGACAGCGTATCGGAGTCGGGATTCGGTCGCTCGCGCTTCAAGACCCGCCAACACCAATATGGGTGGCAGAACGACTTCGCGATTCCGCACGGCAATCTGTCGCTTGCGCTCGAGCGTCGTGAGGAAAGGATCGGCACCGACGCTGGATTCGCGGTCACCGCGCGCAATACCAATTCCGTCACCGGCGTCTGGCAATGGCGAGACGGGCCGCAAGCGCTGCAGGCAAACCTGCGCCGCGACGACAGCTCGCAGTTCGGCGGCAAGACGACCGGCGCGCTTGCCTACGGCTACGCGATCGGCGACGGCTGGCGCGCGAGCGCGAGTTATGGCACCGCGTTCAAGGTCCCGACGTTCAACGACCTCTACTACCCGGGTTTTTCAAATCCCGGCCTCCAGCCGGAGACGGCGCGCAACCTCGAGGCCGCGCTGCGCTATACGCGAAGCGACTTCTCCGTGGGAATCGTCGCGTATCACAACCGTGTCCGGGATCTGATCGTGTTCGAATGCGGCGCCGCCGCTTGTGCGCCGCAGAACATCGAGAACGCGACGTTGAAGGGCGTTACGATCGAATTCCAGGGCGCGTGGGGCGGCTTGAGCGTCAGAGCCAGCGCCGATCTGCAAAGCCCCGAGGACGACGCAACGGGCAATCTGCTCCCGCGGCGCGCGCGGCGCCACGGCTCGATTGCGATCGGGCAATCCTGGCAAGGGCTGCGGCTGGGCGCCGAGGTCGTCGCTTCTTCCAAGCGATTCGACGACCCGGCGAGCGCCACTCACATGGGCGGTTATGCGCTCGTCAATCTGACGGCGGACTATGCGCTGCCCGGCGGCTGGACGCTCTTCGCGCGTCTGGACAACGCGCTCGACAAGCATTACGAGCTCGTGGCCGACTACAACACTGCGGGCGCGAGCGTGTTCGCGGGCGTCCGTTACCGGTTTTAAAGCGGTGCTGCGCGCGCATTTCTGGGCATTGGTGGCGCTCATCGCGGGCCTCGGCGGCCCGGCTGGTGCCGCGCCGGTGGCGGCCGTGGATGCGACAGGCGCGCGCATTGAGCTCGCCGTGCCGGCGGCGCGCATCGTCAGTCTCGCGCCGCATGCCACCGAGCTCCTGTTCGCCGCCGGCGCGGGCGAGCGCGTCGTCGGCGTACTCGCCCCCGCGGATTGGCCGCCCGAGGCGGCACGAGTGGCACGCGTGGGAACTTCCGCAGGCGTCGACCTCGAGCGCATCGTCGCGCTCAAGCCCGACCTCGTCATCGTGTGGCCCTATCTTGCACCCGCGCAGATCGAGCGCCTGCGCGCGCTGGGCATTCCGGTCTTCGTATCCGATCCCCGCACGCCCGCAGCGATTGCGGTAGAGCTCGAGCGGCTGGGCACGCTGGCCGGAACGCTCGCGTCGGCGGCGCGCGCGGCAGCTGCGTTTCGCGCGCGGCTTTCGGCATTGGACTCGCACGATCGCGACGCGGCGAAACTCTCCGTGTTCTACGAAATCTGGCACCAGCCGCTCTATACGATAGGCGGAGGGCATCTGATCACAGCAGCGATCCGCTTGTGCGGCGGGGAGAACGTCTTTGGAGCGCTCGCCACGCCGGCGCCCGCCGTCGGCGTCGAGGACGTGCTCGCGGCGCGACCGGAGGCGATCATCGCCGGCACCGACAATGCGGTCCGGCCGGCCTGGCTCGACGAATGGAAACACTGGAAGAATCTCCCCGCGGTCGCTCGGGGCAACCTGTTCGTGGTCGACGCGAATCTCCTCCATCGTGCCGGGCCACGCTTCGCGGCGGGCGCCGAGCAGCTTTGCGCCGCGCTCGATCGAGCGCGGGAGAACCGAGTGCGGTGAACGCCTCTTGGCAGGCTAATCGGGAGCGAAGAGGTTGCCGCGCGGGCCGGCAACTTCCTTGAGCGAGACGCGATAGACGGCGGAAAGCCGCTCCGCGGTAAAGAGCTCCTGCGCCGGTCCGGCGAGCGCTTCGCCGTCCGCGAGCAGCAGCGCGTGATCGCAATAGCGAACTGCAAGGTTGACGTCGTGCACGACCATGATCAGCGATTTGTCACCTGAGCGGACTGCGGCGGCGAGCCGCTCGAGCAGCATGAGCTGGTGCGACAAATCGAGATGGCTGGAAGGCTCGTCGAGCAGAAACAGGTGCGGTTGCTGTGCCAGCAGGGCGGCGAGCGCGACGCGGCGCCGCTCGCCTCCGGAAAGCGTACGCACGTCGCGCGCTTCGGTGCCCGCCATATCGGCGGCCGCCAGCGCCTCGCGCGCGATCCGCACGTCCTCCGCACTTTCCCATTGCCAGCGCGAAAGATGCGGATGGCGGCCGACAAGCACGGATTCGAGCACGGTCGCGGGGAACGCGTCGCTGTCGTCCTGCAGCAGCAGCCCGCGCAGGCGCGCAATGTCGCGGCGCGCGAGTGTTGCCAGCGGTTTCCCACGGAGCTCGATCGTACCGGCCGCCGGGCCGCGCAGTCCCGCCAGCGTGTGCAGCAGTGTGGTCTTGCCCGCCCCGTTGCGTCCCAGGATCGCCCAGCATTGGCCGGGCAGGATGGCGAGATCGAGGCCGCTGCATACTTGATTACCGGCGATGGTCACGCCAAGGCCGTACGCGGCGAGCAGCGGCGGCGTCATCGCTGCTCTCGCCGCAGCAAATACAGGAAGGTCGGCACGCCGATCAGCGCAGTGATGACACCTGTGGGCAACTGCGCCGGTGCCGCGATCTGCCGCGCCAGTATGTCGGCGACGAGCAGCAGCGTCCCGCCCGCCAGCGCGGCTGCTGGCAGGAGCACGCGTTGATCGTTGCCGAGCACGAGGCGCACCGCGTGCGGAACGATCAGCCCGACGAAGCCGATCGCGCCGGCGGTCGTCACCGCAGCGGCGGTCAGGAACGCGGCCAGCGCGAAGAGCAGCCATGGGAGGCGCAGGACGTCGACGCCCAGCGCGGCGGCGGCGGTGTCGCCGCGAGCAAGCGCGTTCAGGTCGCCGGCGAAGGGCAGCGCTGCCGCGACCGCGAGCACCAGCGCGCCCAGCGTCGACCAGGCAGCCGGCGGCGCTGACAGGTCGCCGATCAACCAGAAGAGCATGCCACGCAGCTGTGCCTCGGGCGCGAGCGACAGGATGAGCGCCACCACTGCGCCCCAGCCGGCTGCGACGACGACTCCCGTGAGCAGGAGCCGCGTCGGCGACCAGGGACCTCTGCCGCGCGCTAGACCGAAGACGATCGCGGAGCGGCGCCGAGCAGCATGGTCGTCAGCGCGCCGGCCGCGGCGCCGCCTGATACGCCCAATACGTACGGATCTGCCAGAGAATTCCTGAGAAGCACCTGGAGTAGCGCGCCCGCGAGCGAGAGACATCCTCCGGCCGCAAATGCCGCAACCGCGCGCGGCAAGCGGAGCTCGCGCACGATCGCCTGTTGTGTCGAGTCGCCGGAGGCAAAGAGCGCGCGCAGGACGGACGCTGGATCGATCGCGACGCTGCCGGCCGAGAGCGCCAGCGCGATTGCGACCAGCGCAATGGCGGTGAGCGCGAGCAGGGCGGGAACGGCGGAAATCCGGGACATTGCGACGAAAAGCGTGGGAGGGCGAGCCGGCAAGAGCGGCGATTATATGCCGGGTGCTGGGGCGCCCGGCGCGAAACGGAGCCCGCGCCTTCTCTGGCGCTGGCCTATAATTTCGCACTCAATGGTTCCGCGGCATTTGGGTCGCCGAATCGGTCGATCATGAGCAAAGCTTTCACCCGCGAAGAAGAAACCGAGCTCGACGACGAGGTCGAGGAAGCTTCGCCGCTGCCCGCCGGCAGCCGCAACTACATGACGCCGGGCGGTTTCGCGCGCCTGAAGGCCGAGTTGAGCCAGCTCGTCGACAAGGAACGTCCGGAAATCGTTGCGACCGTCGCGTGGGCCGCGGGCAACGGCGACCGCTCCGAAAACGGCGACTATATCTACGGCAAGAAGCGCTTGCGCGAGATCGATCGCCGCATCCGTTTTCTCGTCCTGCGCCTCGACCGCGCGGAAGTGGTCGATCCACTGGCGCGGCGTGATGCGGATAATGCCGACCAGATTTTCTTCGGCGCCACCGTGACGGTGAGCAATTTGCGCGGCGAAGAGCGCGTCGTCAGCATCGTCGGCATCGACGAGATCGATACCGCCCGCGGATACGTGAGCTGGGTATCGCCGATGGCCCGGGCGCTGATCAAGGCGCGCGAAGGCGACATGGTCACGCTCACCACGCCGGGCGGCGTCGAGCAGCTTGAAATTCTCCACGTGCGCTACGAGCCGCTCGCGACGGGCGGCTGAGCTGTCGTAGGGCCGAGTGCGCGGCCGCTCGCCGCGCATGCGAAGCGCCGTGCGGGGATCAATGCACTTGCAAAGGCGCGCAGGTTGACGGCGCTGAAACGTTCCGCCTATAGTGGGCCATGGACTCCGATCTCGCCGGGCTGGAGCAGAAACTTGCCGTATTGCTCGCCGACTACCATCGGGTGCGGGCCGAGAATGAATCGCTCAAGCGCGAGCTGGTGCGCGCCCAGGAGCAGCACCGGGCGCTCGCCGCGCGCATGGCGGCCGCGACTGCGCGCCTCGATTCGCTCTTGCAGCAGTTGCCCGAGTCCGCCAACTAGGCTCCCAGTGGACGATCGTTCGCTCACCCTCGATGTATCGATTCTCGGACGCGAGTACCGCGTCGCGTGCAAGGAGTCGGAGCGGGAAGAGTTGCTGCAGGCGGTACAGTTTCTCGACCACCGGATGCGCGAGATCCGCGATTCGGGGAAGGTTGCGGGCACCGAGCGCATCGCCGTGATGGCGGCGCTCAATATCGCGCACGAAGTGCTGCGCGCCAGAAGCGGGAAGCCGGCGACCAGCGGTTTTGACAGCGCGGCCATTCAGCGTAGAATTTCCGCCATGCAGACAGCCATCGATCGTGCGATGGCGGAGCAGGAGAAGCTTTTCTGAAGTTGTCGACAGCCTGCTCGACTGCAACGTTCGTCCCCTGCGGTGTTCGAGCTGGCCATACACTCTTTGAACCAATGCTACGATAGCGAGGTCGCCGCGCCCTAATGGACCGGTGTGCGCTCCCTACGCGGAAGCGCCTAATGGTCCGGGTAGGCGACCCTCTTGAACCCAGGTTCAAGATGACGGTTGGCACGGCACAGGCGGGGGGCCTATTCTGACGCGGCGTCGTTGAAGCGACGCCGCGGTTTTCTTATGCGCCACTGGTTGATGAAGTCGGAGCCCGACGAGGTTTCGATCGACGACCTCGCGGCGATGCCGAAGAAGACGATCGCTTGGTTCGGCGTGCGCAATTACCAGGCGCGGAACTTCATGCGCGACCAGATGCAGGTCGGCGATCTCGCCTTCTTCTACCACTCGAGCTGCCCCGAGCCAGGCATTGCGGGCGTCGTACGGATCAGCAAGGCGGCGTACGCGGACGCGAGCCAATTCGACCGCCATAGTCCCTACTACGACCCCAAAGCGACGCGCGCCGCGCCCCGCTGGTTCAACGTCGAAGTGACTCTAGTCGAGAAGACGCGGCTCGTTCCGCTCGCCGAGTTGCGCGCGCAACGCGAGCTCGCAGCGATGCGGCTCCTGCAGCGTGGCAACCGGCTGTCGATCACGCCGGTCGAGCCGGGAGAGTGGAAATTCATTGACGCTAAGCTGCTGCGGCGGTAGCGAATCATGGCGTCATTCCCGCGAAGGCGGGAATCCAGTGTCGCACGTCGCAAGAACCTGGATCCCGGGCCTCGCGCTACGCGCCCGCCCGGGATGACGCGGCTGTCTCCGATCGCCGCGACGCTTCGCGTGTTGCTCTCGGACAGCCGCGTCACTTTGACGAATACATCGCTCTCAGGACGTTCTTCTGCACCTTGCCCATCGCGTTGCGCGGAAGGTCGGCGACCATATGTACGCGCTTGGGAACCTTGAAGCTCGCGATGTCGGCTTTCAGCACCGAGATCAGCTCCGATTCGTTCAACGCGTCTCCGGGGCGGATGACTACTACCGCCGTCACGGCTTCGCCGAAATCCGGATCGGGCACGCCGATCACCGCAGATTCGACAACGCCCGGCAGAGCATTGATCTTTTCTTCGATCTCCGCAGGATAGACGTTGAGGCCGCCGGTTATGATCAGGTCTTTCGCGCGGCCGACGATCTTCATATAGCCGTTGGGGAGCCACTCGCCCATGTCGCCGGTTTTGAAGTAGCCGTCGGCAGTGAACTCTTCGCGCATCTTTTCGGGCATGCGCCAGTATCCGCCGAAGACGTTCGGTCCCTTGACCTCGATGGCGCCGACGGTTTCCGGCCCGCAGGCACGTGCATCGCCATCGACGATCCGCACCGAGACGCCGGGCAAAGGCAGTCCGACGGAGCCCGGGATGCGCTCGCCCGCGAGGGGGTTTGCGGTGTTCATTCCGGTTTCGGTCATCCCGTAGCGTTCGAGGACGGCGTGTCCGGTGCGCGCGCGAAAGCTTTCGAAGGTTTCGGGGAGAAGCGGCGCCGAGCCGGAAACGAACAGGCGCATGCTGCGGCAAACGTTGGCGTCGAAAGACGGGTCGGCGAGCAGACGAGTGTAGAACGTCGGCACACCCATCATCACGGTCGCATGCGGCAGCAGTCCGATCACTTCGGCTGCATCGAACTTCGGCAGCCAGAGCATCCGGCTGCCCGAAAGCAGCGCACAGTGGCAGGCGACGAACAGTCCGTGCACGTGGTAGACCGGAAGGGCATGAAGCAGGACGTCTCCGCGCGTGAAGCCCCATTGCTCGACCAGGGTGAGCGCGTTGCTAGCGAGATTGCGGTGCGAGAGCATGGCGCCTTTGGAGCGTCCCGTGGTGCCCGACGTGTAAACGATGGTCGCCAGATCGTCGGGCATGGACGATATCGGTTCGAAGCTGTCGCGCTGGTCGGCAGCGCGATCGAGCAGCGTCCCCGCCGCGCCATCGAGCGTGAGGACGGTAGACTGCGGACGCAACGCGGCCGTGGACTCCGCGGCATCGGGCTGGCACACGATCACGGTCGGCTCGGCGTCGGCAAAGAAATATTCGAGCTCGCTCTTCTGATAGCCGGTGTTGAGCGGCAGGTAGACCAGTCCTGCGCGAAGGCAGGCGAGATAGAGCGCGAGCGACTGCCAGCATTTTTCCGTCTGCACGGCCACGCGATCACCAGGACGGCATCCCGCGGCGGAGAGCGCGTTGGCGATGCGCGCCGACGTGGCGTCGAGATCGTCGTAGTGAATCACCGGGCCGCCGGGGATGAGCAGGCAAGGCTGCTCCGCATCCTCGGCGAAGTGATCGCGCAAGAGCGCGTACAGGTTGGCGTTCATGGTCACGCGCGGCCGGCTACAATTGTACGTCCGAACGTCGAGTGCACGCCCAGCGGTCCGTCGTGAATCTACCCTCCATCATGCGCTTTGTCGCTGCCCGCGAGCCCGGACCGCCGGAAGTGCTGGCTGTCGCGGAAGCGCAGGTGCCCGCGCCCAAGCGAGGCGACGTCTTGATTCGCGTCGCCTACGCAGGTGTCAATCGTCCCGACTGTCTGCAACGCGCGGGAGGCTATCCGCCGCCACCGGATGCGTCGCCGATCATCGGGCTCGAAGTCGCCGGGACGATCGTCGCGCTGGGCGAGGACGTCGATGCGTGGCGCGTCGGTGATGTCGTGTGCGCACTGACGCCGGGTGGCGGCTACGCGGAGTACTGCACCGCGCCGGCCACCCACTGCCTGCCACTGCCGCGCGGATTGTCGGTGCTGGAAGCGGCGAGCCTGCCCGAAAACTATTTCACCGTGTGGCACAACGTGTTCGAGCGCGGCCGGCTGCAAGAGGGCGAGTCGCTCCTCGTGCACGGCGGCTCGGGCGGCATCGGACTCTGCGCGATACAGCTGGCGAAGGCATTCGGGGCGACGGTCATCACGACCGTCGGCAACGCGGACAAGGCCGCGTATTGCCGCGACATCGGCGCTGATCACGCGATCAACTATCGAGAACGAGATTTCGCGGCCGAGGTCGCCGGGATAACGGCCAAGCGCGGCGTCGACGTCGTGCTCGACATCGTCGGCGGCGATTACATCGAGAAGAACCTGAAGTGTCTCGCGCTCGAAGGCCGGTTGGTGATCATCGCGTTCCTGCACGGCAGCCGGGCCGAGGTCGACTGGCGGTTCATCATGCTCAAGCGATTGACCGTCACCGGTTCGACGATGCGCGCGAGCCCGCGCGAGCGTAAGGCGGCCATCGCGCGGGCGCTGCGCGAACGCGTCTGGCCGCTGTTCGAGACGGGGCGCCTGAAGCCTGTGATTTACCGCGTGTTTCCACTGCAGGAAGCGGCGGCCGCGCACGCGCTAATGGAGTCTTCGCAGCACATCGGCAAGATCATGCTCGAGGTCCGCCCGGAACAAGCGACAGGCTAGCTTTTCCGGAGATCAGATCAATCCGGCGCCGCGCGCCCACTGGTACTTCGCGCCGAGCACCGCGACCGGCATTTCCGTCGAATAGGGATATGCCGGGATGCCGTGATCGAAGAGATATTCGGCCGCTTCCTCGACCTGCACATCGCCCGCCAGCGACGCCACAACCGGCTTGTCGATGCCTTTGGCCCGCATCTCTTCAACGACTTCCGACGCGAGCTTGGCAAACACCATCGGCGGCGTAATGATGGTGTGCCAGTAGCCGAGGATCAGCGCGTGGATGCGCGGGTCTTCCAGCCCGAGGCGGATCGTGTTCTGGTAGGTCTTGGGAGGCTCGCCGCCGGTGATGTCGACCGGATTGCCCGCGGCACCGAACGGAGGGATGAACTTGCGAAACGCGGCGTCGAGATCGGGCGGCATGGCCATCAGCGTGAGCCCGTTATCCACGACCGCATCGGAGAGCAGCACGCCCGACCCGCCCGCTCCGGTGATGATGATCACGTTTTCGCCCTTCGGCGTCGGAAGCACGGGAATCGCCCGGGCGAATTCGAGCAGGTCGCGCAGGCTCCGCGCGCGAATGACTCCCGATTGCTTGAACACGTCCTCGTAGATCTTGTCGTTGCCGGCGAGCGCTCCGGTATGCGAGCTCGCCGCGCGCGCGCCCACGGCGGTGCGCCCGGCCTTGAGCACGACGACCGGTTTTTTCTTCGACACGCGCTTCGCGACCTCCGCGAAAGCGCGCCCGTCCTTCAGGTCCTCGCAGTGCTGGGCGATGATCTGCGTGTTGTCGTCCTGCTCGAAGAACGTGAGCAGATCGTCCTCGTCGATGTCGCACTTGTTGCCCAGGCCCACGATGGCGGAGACGCCCATCTTGGCCGAGCGCGAAAAACCGATGATCGCCATGCCGATGCCGCCCGACTGCGACGACAGCGCCGCGTGGCCCTTGACGTCGTACGCCGTGCAGAAGGTGGCGCAGAGGTTCTTCCAGGTGTAGTAGAAGCCGTAGATGTTGGGGCCCATCAGGCGTACGCCGTACTTGTGCCCTATTTCGACGATTTCCTTCTGACCCGCCACGTTGCCGGTTTCGGCGAAGCCGGAAGGAATGAGCACCGCGCCGGGAATCTTCTTCTCGCCGACTTCGACCAACGCCTGCGGGACGAACTTGGCGGGGATGGCGAATACCGCAACGTCGATCTTGCCGGGCACGTCCTTGACGCTCTTGTACGCCTTGCGCCCCATGATCTCGCTCGCGGACGGGTTGATCGGGTAGATCTCGCCCTTGTACCCGCCGTTGATGAGATTCTTCATCACCGAATTGCCGATCTTTCCGTCCTCGGACGACGCGCCGATGACGGCGACGGCATCCGGTTTCATGATGCGATTCATGTCGCGCACGATATCGTCGTGGCTGGGCCGATAGCGCGGCGGCACCGGCTTGAAATCGACCACGATGCGCACGTCGGCGGCCGTCGCACCGTTCTTGGTGGCGAACACGGGGTTCAAATCCATCTCGGCGATCTCGGGAAAATCCGAGACCAGCAGCGACACGTTTTCGATGATGCGCGCGAGCGATTCGCGGTCGATCGGGTCCGCGCCGCGCACCCCTTTGAGGATCGCCGCTGCCGCGATACCGTCCTGCATCGACAGCGCGTCCTCGCGCGTCGCGGGCGCCAACCGGAACGTGATGTCCTTGAGCACTTCGACCAGCACGCCGCCCAGACCAAAAGCCACGAGCTTGCCGAACGACGGATCGGTTACCGCGCCGACGATGACTTCCTGTCCGCCTGAGAGCATCTGCTGCACCTGAACGCCGAGCAGGTTGGCCTTGGCGTTGTACTTCTTCGCGTTGGCCATGATCGTGTCGAAGCCCTTCTGGACTTCGTCGGCACTCTTCACGCCGACGAGCACGCCGCCCGCTTCGGTCTTGTGGAGGATCTCCGGGGAAACGATCTTCAGGACGACGGGAAAGCCCATCCCGGTCGCGAGCTTGGCGGCGTCGGCGGCAGACGTTGCGACACCTTCCTTCGGGACGGGAATGCCATACGCGTCGCAGACGAGCTTGCCTTCCGGTGCGGTCAGCGACGTGCGCCCTTCGGCTTTCACCTTGTCCAGAATCCGCCTGACTTCGGTCTTGTTGTTCGCCATGATCTTTCCCTCGATATCGAGCGCGACGGCGCGAGGCGCGCGTCGCCCACTGCCACTCTCCGTATTGCCCTTCAGATCACCTTTTCGGCGTGCAGCGCCGCGATGGTGTCCTTGTCGTAACCGAGCTCGGCGAGCACTTCGTCGGTGTGCTCGCCGAGCAGCGGCGAACGGGTCACTTCGGTGGGACTCTCCGACATCTTGATCGGGTTGCCGACCGACAGATACTTGCCGCGCTTCGGGTGATCGACCTCGACGACGGTTCCGGTCTTGCGCAGTGACGGCTCCTCGGCGATCTCCTTCATCGACAGAATCGGACCGCAGGGGATGTCGTGCTTGTTGAGAATGTCC
>VBCS01000024.1 GCA_005888955.1 Betaproteobacteria bacterium | reverse complement strand
TCGTAATCGCAGTGAAGAACCCGCCGGCGACAAGCACAGGAACATTGGCCAGGATAACGCCGGCGGTCGTTGCATGCACCTGGTAAGGCGGCGTCCCGCCGAAGATGTAATAGTCGGCGCGGAAGTTATTGGTACATTGCGTTGTGTCTGCGCCTATGAAAGTGACGTCGGACGGCACGACCGAAAGCACCGCCGACCCGTTGATCGTCTGCACGATCGTAAATTGAGCCGTCTGCTGATTGCCCGTCGTCAATTCCGTCGCGCGCAGAAGCGCGGGTTGCGTCGGAACGCCCGCGATCGCTTGAATGATTACCTGCGCGACGCCGAACTGATCCGACACGACGGTGAGCGTCGACACGAAGGGGTGCGCCGGATCGTTGCTCTGGATGGCGAACGCGCCGCTGACGACATCGAACCTGACCTGACGGTTCGGAATGCCGACGCCGCCGACGCCGGTGACCGTCACCTTCGCGGTGGCCGTTCCGCCCGAGCAGATCGAGTTGGCGCCGCAGGCGGCCGACGCGGGCGTGACGGTCAGGCTATTGAAAATCGGCGCCGGTCTGACCGTGACGGTCGCGGTAGCCTTGGTTCCGGCCGAATCCTGGGCGGTGATCAGAACGGCGGTATCCGCAAGAACGTTGGCGGGCAGCAGCACGATCGTGCCGTTGGTCACCGACGCGCCGAGGGGCAGGATTGCCGTGTTGCTCGATACGACGAAATACGGCGGAACGCCGCCGACGACGGTCAAGGTCGCCGGCGTGTTCGAAAAAACGGTCGCGGCCGAAGGCAGGATGGAGAGGGGCCCTGGCGTGGTCGGCGGCGGCTTGAATGGGTTGTTCGGAGCGCCGCTTCCGCCTCCGCAACCGCCCAGAACCGCAAGCGTTGCGAACGCGAGCAGGGCGGAAATGAGCCGCAGCCAGCGAGCGTTTATACGGTTTGGCGCCATGAAGGGGTCCCTGATGATATTGTCCTAAAGATTCGCCGGCAGCCGGCAGTTTTGAATGTTGCGACAAGCATATAGGCGACTTTGTTCAGATTAAAGCGCAAGTCTGTGGCCGGCGCAAGTGCTTTCGACAGCCGCAAACCGCGGCCCCTGTCCCAGGGCGACTTTGGTTGCCGCGATGCAACAATATGGCTAGTATGAGAAAGGTTTCGCCGCCGCGGCGTCGTGAACCCTGTTTCGGTCCAAACCAACCGCGGCATCGACCTGTTTGTGTTGTGAAAAGCGGTGAGGACGACGTGAATCAGATCGCCGGAGACTCGGGCTCCCAGCCACCCGCCAAGCAGGGCCTGTACGACCCGCGCTACGAGCACGACGCCTGCGGCCTGGGCTTTATCGTTCATATCAAAGGCCAGAAAAGCCACGCGATCATCGCGCAAGCGCTGCAGATACTGAAGAATCTCACTCATCGCGGTGCCACCGGGGCCGACCCCTTGCAGGGCGATGGCGCCGGGATCCTCATCCAGCTGCCCGATGCGTTTCTGCGTCGCGTCTGCGGCCGTCAGGGCCTCACCTTGCCTGCGATCGGGCAATACGGCGTGGGCATGGTGTTCCTTCCCAAGGAACCCGCGTCACGCATGGCCTGCGAGCAGGAAATGGAACGCGCCATCGCGAGTGAAGGACAAATACTGCTCGGCTGGCGCGATGTGCCAACCGATAACTCGGGCTTGTCCGAACGGACCAAGGAGGTCGAGCCGGTGATCCGGCAGGTCTTCATCGCCCGCGGCGCCAACGACATGGACCAGGATGCGCTGGAGCGGAAGCTCTATATCATCCGCAAGAAATCCGGCCACGCCATCCAGGCGCTCAAGCTCCGGCACGGCAAGGAGTTCTACGTGCCTTCGATGTCGACGCGCACCATCGTCTACAAGGGCATGCTGCTCGCGCACCAGGTCGGCGAGTATTACCGCGACCTCAGGGATCAGAGCATGGTTTCGGCGCTGGCCATGGTGCATCAGCGCTTTTCGACCAACACCTTTCCTACCTGGGACCTTGCGCATCCGTTCCGGCTGGTGTGCCACAACGGCGAGATCAACACGCTGCGAGGCAATGTCAACTGGATCCGCGCGCGGCAGCAGGCGATCGCGAGCCCCGTCCTCGGTCGCGATCTGGACAAGGTATGGCCGCTGATCTACGACGGACAGTCCGATTCCGCTTCATTCGACAACGCGCTCGAGCTCCTGCTCATGGGCGGCTACCCGCTCGCGCACGCGATGATGCTGATGATTCCGGAAGCCTGGCACGGCAATCCGCTGATGGACGAGGACCGGCGCGCGTTCTACGAATACCACGCGGCGCTGATGGAGCCTTGGGACGGGCCCGCGGCGATGGCGTTCACCGACGGCCGCCAGATCGGCGCCACGCTCGACCGCAACGGCCTCCGGCCGGCGCGATACATCGTCACCGACGATGATTACGTGATCATGGCCTCTGAGGTCGGAGTGCTCGACATTCCCGAACGCAAGGTGATCAGGAAATGGCGCTTGCAGCCGGGCAAGATGCTGCTCGTCGACACCGAGCAGGGCCGAATCATCGATGACGCCGAGCTGAAGCGCACGCTGGCGACAGCCAAGCCGTATCGCGCGTGGATCGACCGGTCGCGCATCGCGCTCGACGCGCTGCCCGATCCGGCACCGCCGCAGAAGTCGCCCGTGCCGCTGCTCGACCGGCAGCAGGCCTTTGGTTACAGCCAGGAGGATCTCAAGATCATCCTCGCACCGATGGCGCAGAACGGCGAGGAAGCGGTCGGCTCGATGGGCAACGACGCGGCGCTGCCTGTGCTGTCGAACCGCCCCAAGGTCCTTTACAACTACTTCAAGCAGCTCTTCGCGCAGGTAACGAACCCGCCGATCGACCCGATCCGCGAGGAACTCGTCATGTCGCTGGTGACCTTCATCGGACCGCGGCCGAACCTGCTCGCGGTCGACCTCGATGCCGACGAGATCGACCCGCCGATGCGGCTGGAAGCGGAAAAACCGATTCTCACCGCCGAAGAGATGGAAAAGATCCGGCATATCGATCTATTCACCGGCGGAGCGTATCGTTCACGCGAGCTCGATATCTGTTATCCGGCGGCGTGGGGCGCCGCGGGCATGGAGGCTGCACTCGCGAGCCTTTGCGCGCACGCCGAGGACGCGATCAAGCTCGGCTATAACATACTGATCATCTCCGACCGCAAGGTTTCGGCGGAGTTGATGCCGATTCCGGCGTTGCTCGCCACCGCGGCGGTACATCAGCACCTGGTGCGCAAGGGTCTGCGCACCAGCACCGGGCTGGTCGTGGAGACGGGTTCGGCACGCGAGGTGCATCAGTTCGCGCTGCTCGCCGGGTACGGCGCGGAGGCGATCCACCCGTACCTGGCGCTCGAGTCGCTGGGCGAGCTGCACGAGTATGTGCCCGAGGTGTCGCCGGAGGAATCGACCAAGCGTTACGTCAAGGCGATCTGCAAAGGCCTGTACAAGGTCATGTCCAAGATGGGCATCTCGACCTATCAATCGTATTGCGGTGCGCAGATCTTCGAGGCGGTCGGATTGAACTCCGCGTTCGCCGACAAGTACTTCACGGGGACCGCGAGCAACATCGAGGGGATCGGCTTGTTCGAAGTCGCGGACGAAGCGTTCCGGCTGCATCAGCTCGCGTTCGGCGACAGCCCCGTGCTGCGCGACGCGCTCGACGCCGGAGGCGAGTATCAGTATCGCGTCCGCGGCGAAGAGCACATGTGGACGCCGGATT